>JAQUYS010000054.1 GCA_028691765.1 Candidatus Nanoarchaeia archaeon
TGCCTTTATTAACAAAATCACCAGTAGTTGCATATTGATATCCAATTAAAATCATTGCTATTAACAACATAGCTATAGGAATTATTAATAATTGTTTATAGTATGTGTAATAAAAACTTTTATCCTTTTCTTGATACTCAGCTTCTTTAACCTGAGAATTATCTTTTACATTATGTTTCTTTCCCAATTATAACACCTAAAATATAATATGAGGGGTATTGTTTTTATTAATAAAGGTTTGCTTGAATTCTTGTACTACTTTTTAGTAAGAATTAACAAAAAGGTTTATAAATAAATCAATATTAGCAACAAAACTATGGAATTAGAAAAAAAAGCTTTAATTGTAGAAGATGATGAAGATATACAAGATCTTCTTGTTGCATCTATGGAAACGAGAGGATTTGCATGTGATGTTGCACCTAATTTAAATACGAGTTTAGAATATATTGCATTGAATTCTTATAATGTAATTATAACCAATAATCATTTTCCTGAAAAAGAAGGTTGGCCTGAAGAACCTAATAAAGGCATAGAATTTATTGAACGAATCAAAAAACAAAATCTTCAAAAGCAAGTTATTCTTATAATGCATTCTGGTAGTGCGTATGGATTAAGTTATGCTGAAAGTATAGGTATAAAAACCATAAGAAAAGAATTTGATAATCTTGATTATTGTTTAGATATTTACTTAAGAGATCCAAATGCAAAATGTGCTAAAAAACCTTGTTTCTTTGAAAGATTATTTGGTGAATAAAATGACGTTTGACATTTCTAAAATAAATGATGAATTTCCATTAATAGATAGAAGAAAAACATTTTATGATTCTCATGGTAGAGAACATATAATGTATGTTATGAATGAACCGAGTATTTCAATAGATTTTTTGGCAGACATAATAAATAATGATGATTCCATAAATGAATTTGAATTAATACAACAGTTAGAAATGGAGTTAGGTCTAGAGAAAAACAAATACACAATATAGATTTAAATAATATTCCCATTTAACTTTATCATGAAAACAGTTTGTAAAGAAAGTTCATCTAAATTAATTATTAGTAAATCACATTTCTATGGTTATGTATTTCCTTTAAAAAATTCTTCTGAAGTTAAAGAACATTTAGAAATTGTTAGAAAAAAACACAAAGGTTGCAATCACGTTGCATACGCATTTAGAATTGGTTCTGTTGAGAATTACTCCGATGATGGAGAACCTTGTAAGAGTTCTGGAATGCCATTATTTAACTTAATAAAATATAATAAATTGGATGATGTGTTAATTTGTGTTGCAAGAATTTTCGGTGGCGTTAAACTAGGAGTCAGCGGTCTGCGTTCGGCATACAGTGAAGCGGGAAAAGCAGCACTAAATCAAAATCAATTTGTTGAAAAAGAAGAATTTGAAGAAATTGTAAAAGAAATGAGTGTTGTGGAGTTTTCTAAGTTTGAAAAAGAATTGAAAAAGAAGAAAATTAAATATTCTTGTGACTTTGTTGGAGATAAAGTAAAAATTCATATTTTAATAAAAAAATAAATCTACTCATAAATAAATTCTATTTGAGCTTCAGAAATTTTATTATAAATGTCCCTATCTCGTTTCAAAGGTAACCATTCATATAATATTTCACCCATAGGTTTCCACATCGCAACCCAACCACCAATAGTCAAACCCTCAGAAAGTATTGCCGAAGCCCATGAATAATTCATAAGTCTTGCAACAAGAGCATATTTTAAACCCATACACGAAATCAAAATCATCAAACCAATAATGAAACTAACTCTACTCGATTCCAATTTTTTCTTAATTTTGTGCGATTCTATGTCTTTTTTATATTCGAAATAATTGTGAATTCCTTTCTTGATTATTTTTTCAGAAGTTCTCCTTTTTTGAGATTTCGGCAAATGAATTAAAATTTCAATTTTTTCATTTAAACCATATTCTTCAAAATAACTTACTAAATATTCAATTGCATCATTATCTAAATCTTTTTCAATGAAAGGTGAAGGATCGAAAGAATTAAACAACTGGTCCTGTCTTTTTATACGAATATTAATATATTTAGTCACTACTTTTTTATGAATTCTAAGTTTGCTCAATAAATAATAAATTCGATTCATCTGTCTCGCCTTTATATAAATACTCTAAATCAATATTTAAAGCTTGCTATGTCTTGAAAATAATGGTAATATATTTAAAAGAATATAAATCTTCTAAGTACCATGTCAAGAATTGCAATAGTACACAAACAAAGATGTCATCCAGATGAATGTGCTCATTTATGTGCAAAAAAATGTCCAGTCAATAAAAGTGGAACTGAATGCATAAAGTACGTCAACAACAAAGCTCAAATAGATGAAACTACGTGCGTTGGATGTGGAATTTGCCCAAAAATTTGCCCATTTCATGCTTTAGAAATAATTAATTTACCAGAAGAATTAGATAAAGATCCAATACATAGATATTCAGAAAATGGTTTTGCGCTATACAACCTCCCCATACCTCTATTTGGAAAAGTAGTAGGCGTTTTAGGACGAAATGGGATAGGAAAATCAACTGCAATGAAAATTTTGGCAGGAATAGAAATGCCTAATTTCGGAGAAGTTGGAAAAAAAGTAACCTATCAAGAATTAATACAACATTTCAAAGGAACAGAAGCACAAGCTTATTTTGAAAAATTAGAAAAAAAAGAAATAATTGTAGCATACAAACCCCAACAAGTTGAAGCAATACCCAAATCATTCGATGGTAAAGTTAAAGATTTATTGAAAAAAGTAGATGAAAAAAATCAATTTGATGAAATAGTGAAAACATTAGAATTAACAAACATTCTCGATAGAAATTTAAGTCAAGTTTCAGGAGGAGAATTACAAAGAGTTGCAATTGCAGCAACAGTATTAAAAAAAGCAAACGTATACTTCTTCGATGAACCAACATCATTTTTAGATGTAAAACAAAGATTAAAAATTTCTAAATTCATACGAAGCTTAGCAAACGAAACTACTGCAGTAATGGTAATTGAACACGATTTAATAATATTAGACTACTTAAGTGATTACCTACATTTACTTTATGGGAAAGAATCAGCATACGGTGTAGTTTCCACAGTTAAAGCAACAAAAACAGGAATAAACACATACTTATCAGGATACTTAAAAGAAGAAAATGTGCGATTCAGAGAAAAAGAAATTCGTTTTGATTCATCGCCTCAAGAAGAAGCAATATCTTCTTTAAAATTATTAGAATGGAACGAACTAGAAAAATCTTTTGGAAACTTTAAATTAAAAATTAATCAAGGTAAAATGTATAGAAATGATGTTGTTGGAGTACTGGGAGAAAATGGAATAGGAAAAACTTCATTTATCAAAGAATTAGTTTTAGCTTCAAAAAATGAATCCCCGTTACAAATAGAAACTTCTTCAACAATAGGTGATTTAAGAGTTTCATACAAACCACAGTATATACAAGCATCGGATGAATTAGTCCGAGTTTACCTCGAAAAAGCGATGAAGTACGAACTTCAATTAATACGCCCATTAAACATAGAACCACTATACGATCTTACATTAAATCAACTATCTGGAGGAGAACTACAAAGAGTAGAAATCGCAAAATGTTTAGGCGAAGATGCAAATGTATATTTCTTAGACGAACCAAGCGCATATCTTGACGTAGAACAAAGATTAGTACTTTCCAAAGTTTTACGAGAAATGATGGATGTAAAAAAAGCAAGTGCATTAGTTATTGATCACGACATATTAATAGTAGATTACATCTCAAAAAGATTATTAGTTTTCAAAGGAATTCCTGCATTAGAAGGACATGTTGAAGGACCATTCAAAATGGCAGATGGTATGAATACATTCCTAAAAGATTTACAAATAACATTTAGAAGAGATGAAGTTTCAAACAGACCAAGAATAAATAAAGAAGAATCTCAAAAAGATAAAGAACAAAAAGCCTCAGGTAATTTGTATTATGGAAAATAAAGAAACCTACATCTTATTTATTTGGATAGTTTTATTCTCACTTTTATTCGTAGTTTTTTTCGTACCAATACACATTCCATTCTCAGGAGAAAAAGATACGCAAATCGTTAAATTCTTAGCAACAGGAAATTCCAAGTATGTTCAAGACCTACAAACAAATGAAATTTCACACATGAACGATGTTAGAAATTTAATCATGTTAGGATTAACAATATTCTTAAGTTTAACCCCCTATTTAATTGCAAAGAAAAAATATAATTCTAAATCCTTGTTTAAGAACTTGGTTTGGTTTGATGTAATTTGTGTACTTTGTTTAATTTTATTCAACACATTCTTTACACTATTTCATAAACTACTTTTCCCACAAGGTAATTGGCAATTTTCTTATGATTCAGTATTAATCCAAACTTATCCTCAATCGTTCTTTATTTGGATGTTATTTTTTATAGTTTTAATTGTTAATCTTTTAGTTTTAATTCTAAAAAGAAAAAAAATAAATTAACATTCTCCTTCAACATAATACTCTACAGCATATCTCAAACAAGCCTTGCAAGAATTATCTTCTGTAACGCTACAAGGAGGATTTCCACAAGTTACGCTTGAATCAAAATATGCGCAAACAGGATCATAATCCATGTAACAACCATAATTAGATTTGTCTTCATCAGTGCAGTAAATCTTTTCATCTTCAACTTCGTTTTCCGGAACTAAATTAGTTTCTTCATTTACGGAAGATGAACTTTCATCATTGAGTTCTTCAATTATTTCAGTTTTTGAACATGCTGAAAATAACAACAAAATCAAAAACAAACCAAAAATATATTTTTTATTCATTTTTTCACCTTTAAATTTAACATTCTCCTTCAATGTAATAAGTTACATCTGGAACTGAACATGCACTACATTTATTTCCAAACGTGTCTATTTCTAGATCATTTGAAGCATAGCCACAAACAGGTAAATATTCCATAGTACAGAATTGAGCTTCTTTTTGTTCAGCGGTACAATAAATTTTTTCATCCGTTGAAGGACAGTCTCCTCTAAAATATTCCCATTCATCACATTCTTCACCAGTAGGAAGAACACAAATTCCAACTTGACCCTCAGCAGTTTCTCTAAGATCTAATGTTCCGCCATTTTCTTCACAAAAAACAGATGCAGGATTAGCTATTTGTACCGGATTTTCAACAATCTCTTCTTTAGTACAAGCAGATAAACCAAGAGTCAATAAAACTACAAACATTAAAATAAATTTAAGTTTCATGATTTCACCACTATTTTCTAGATTAAATCATTTATATAGTTAAGCTTAACATTTATAAATAAGTTCTGATTTAGGTCTCAAAATGCCAAATCAAATAACTATAAGTGAAGAATACTTTAAAATTCTAAATCCTGAATTACAAGAACTATTAACTAAAATTTCATCTCATAAATTCTCCTTTTTTCACAGACTTAAATTCTATATAAATCATCCAGAAGAAACTACTTTCGAAAAAAGAACTTTGTTTTATTTAGAAAATCATTCACCAGAAGGAAAAGTTGAAAAAGATCTTTGTGGTTTAATGAATGAAATGGTTGAAATGGGAGAATTAACTCCCGCAGAAAAATTCTTAATAAAATCAAGATACAAATTACATCGACCTGAAAATAATCATTTGAATTTTGGAAATACAAAAGACATAGCTAAATTGGTTCAAGAGTTTGTACCTTTGGTTGAACAAGAGATTGAACTAGGGGTTAAAAAAATAGAGAACTACAACAAATCAAAATTTTTTCAATACGCCATAAATAAAAGCGGTTTCATAGATTTATATAACGTGGAATACGTTTAATTAGATTTATAAACGAAAGACATTTCTTAAGATAATCTGAGAGTGTGGTCTAGTGGCTATGATATCCGCCCGACTCGCGGAGGATCCCCGGTTCGAGAAAACAGCAAACCACATTCGGAATTCCGAAAGCAGGTCAGTTTCGATTCTCCGGGCACTCTCACCATACCTGAAAGCAGAACACAGCAAACAAAAAGCAGTATTTGTAATCAGCAAGCAAAATTCAGATGTCTGCAACCCCAATTCACGACAATGACATATTACGACGAAATCTCTAAAACCTATGACGAACTTCATAAAGAAGAACAATTAGCTAAAATTCAAATTATTTTTGACGAAGATTTAGTAAAACCTCAAGACAAAGTATTAGATGTTGGTTGCGGAACAGGATTCTCTTTAGATTGTTTCGAATGCAAAGAAGCAATAGGTATAGACCCTTCAGAAAAACTAATACAACAATACAAAGGAAAACATCAAGTCCAAGTTGCACAAGCAGAAAAAATCCCATTCAAGGACGCTCAATTCGATGTAGTGCTTTCTTTTACAGCGATACAAAATTTCGATGACATCCAAAAAGGATTACAAGAAATAAAAAGA
>JAQUYS010000007.1 GCA_028691765.1 Candidatus Nanoarchaeia archaeon
TTTTAAAGGTTACGCTAAGGCAATAAAACTTATAAATCACTGTGGATTTGAGTATTTATGGTTAAATATGTCTCAATATATGAAGGAAATGTGGATGAGCTAAAAAATTTTCAAATAAGTAAACCTCTAAAAATATATAAGGGTAAATTTGAGCTTGAAAAAAAAGGACTTGATGAATTATCTGATTATGTTTTAAGAAGTTTGGAGAGAGAAGCACAAAATGGAGTTCTGTTTGAAATTCAAAAACAGAGTACGACTTGTAAGGATAAAAATATTCATGTTCTGAGTGGAATAAATTATCCTTATTTTAACTTGGAAAAAATTATGGTGACTGATGAAATAAAAGGAGTTATATATAATATTAAAATAATTATTGAAGGGGAAGCAATTCTTTATACTCGGGTTCCTAATCGTGAGAAGATTTAAATAATACTTTAAATATTTTCTTTTATGTTTGATTTTTTAAAAAAACGAAAAAAAGTTATTTTGGACACAAATATTTTACTTTTGCCTGGTCAAATAGGTGTGGATGTTTTTACTGAAATAGATAAAGCTATACATGATTCTTATGAATTCTGTGTTTTAGAGGGCACTTTAACGGAATTAGAGAACATAAAAGAGGGTAAAACTCGTTTAAATAAGAAATCAGATAAATTTAATGCTAAATTAGGCATCATAATGGATAAACAAAAAGACTTAAAAATACTCAAACAATCCTTAAAATTAGTAGACGATGCTATCGTTGAATTAAGCAATGCAGATGTGTATGTGGCGACTCAAGATAGGGCGTTACAAAAGCGTGTTGAAGAAAAGGGGGCGAAGTTGCTATTGCTCCATCAGCAAAAATATTTTGTTGTAAAGTAGGTCTAAAAAATCAATTCTGGTTTTTGAAACCTCTATATGGAGGAAAAAATGTATTATTCAATTAAAGTTAGTGATTATATTCGAGTTCCACCTACGGAATTAGATAAGGATTTGAATAAAGCAATAATAGAACAAATTAAAGGACATTTCTCAGGTTATGTTTCTAAAGATTTAGGTTTTGTAATTGATGTTCTAGATGTTGAGGAAGTTGGAGATGGAGTAATCATTCCAGGAGATGGTGCGCCATACTATAAAACTACTTTTGAACTGTTAACATATATTCCTGAAATGCAAGAAGTTGTTATTGGTAAAATCCGAGACATAACTGATTTTGGAGCTTTTTTATCTTTAGGTCCTGTTGATGGTATGATTCACATAAGTCAAACTATGAACGATTTTGTTTCTTTTAGTAAAGACAAAGTTCTTCAAGGTAAGGAAAGTAATCGAAGTTTGAAGGTTGGAGATATTTGTTATGGACGAATTGTCGCAGTGTCATTTAAAGATCCTGCAAATCCAAAAATTGGAGTTACTATGAGGCAACAAGGTCTTGGTAAAACTGAATGGATTAATGATGATTTGAAAGTAAGTAGTACTAAAGCTGAATAATTTTTATTTTTTTATTCTTAAAGAAATTGTTTGAATTAAGTTAATTTTATAAATAAATTTAGATTTAGGTTTTTATGGAAATATTTGAATTTAGAAAAGATCCAACCAAAATCGAATACCATTATCAAAAAACAATTCTACATGTAAGTGCAAATGAAAATAAATTAAGTAAATTGAAATTTGTTTTACAAACTATGTTTAAAGAACCATTTAGCTTTAAATCTAAGCAATACGGTATAAATGATGAAAATACAGAGTATTTGATTAACGGCACTTTAAACAACACTCCTTACACCATCTCTCTAAAATATGTATGTTGTCCTAATCCTTTCTCTAATTCTCAAAATCATCGTGCCTCAGTCGTTCTTCCTGAAGATAAAGTTGATGAAATTACCTCTGTAATTGAAATTGAATTTAAGAAATATGCATCTGAACTAAAAAGCCATCTTAATGATCTGATTTAATCTTGATTTTAATTAGTTTAATTTATATATTCTTTATTTATTTTTTCATACATGAAAAAGAAACCTTTTCACAAAGCATTAAGAATTTTGTTAATTACAAATGGATTAGTTCTAATTGCAGGTGCGATGTTGTACCCAATTTATGCTTTATATGTTGAAAAAATTGGAGGTGATCTTTTAGATGCTAGTTTGACGGGAGGTTTTTTTGCATTAGCTGCAGGATTAACTACTCTTTTTGCAGGTAAATATGCTGATAAAGATTCCAAAGATCCTAAAATTGTTGTTTGGGGTTATTCTATAATGGGGATAGGTTTCTTAATGTATGTATTTGTCAATTCAATTTGGTTTTTATTCGGAGTTCAAATGTTAATCGGATTTGCAGAAGCATTTTATTCTCCTGCATTTGATGCATTGTATTCTAAACACTTATCGAAGCATAAGGCAGGAAGTGAATGGGGTGCATGGGAGTCAATTAATTATTTTTCAATTGCGGCGGGTGCAGTTATTGGTGGATTTATAGCCAAATATTTTGGATTTAACATGATATTTATTTTAATGGCAATTTTATGTTTTTCTAGTGCAATGTACATATATAGTTTAAGGAAAGGACTTCTTTAGATAAATTAATTAAAAATTATTTAATTTTAAGAAGAATTTATCACTTCTTTATAACAATTTAACCATAGTTACAATCAATTTTCACTGGAGAGAAGCAAAACTTTAAATAATACCCTTTTCTGCTAAATATACTAAGGAGTGTGTTAAAATGTGGTTTGAATCATTTGGTTATAATTATAGTCCGTTTACAATAAAACCGTTAAAGGAAAAAACATCTTTAATTGGTAGAGAAAAAGAACTTCAAGATGCATTATATTTTCTTCATACTGGTTCGATGGTATTTGTTCAGTGTGAAAAAGGTAATGGGAGAACTAGATTTTTAAAAGCGATTATTGATGAATTTCCTGGAAGAATCATTTATGTGGATTCAAATAAATTAAAGAAAAATTTAGATATTGAGGAATTATTAATTCGTAAAAATGGTTTGTTTGGGAAAATGTTTTCTAAACTTCCGCAAGAAATGATTTTACTTGTAGATAATGTTGAAAATTTATCTCCAGTTAATCTTGAAAGATTAAAATTCTTTTTCGATCAGAACAATTTAAGATCTGTAATTTTTACAGGGGATTCTTTTAAGAATTCCAATTTGCCTGATTGTATTAAACATAGAATTGGGAATAAAATTATTTCTTTGAGATCGTTATCTAATGATGATGTTAAAGCTTTAATTTTAGAAAGACTTGAATTTGAAGATGGTCAATCTTTTTTTCCTAGTGATTTAGTTATTGAAGTTTATCAAAAGTATGGTAATAATTTAAAAGATTTGTTAATTTATTCTGAACTTGCCGCAACAAAAATGGTTGAAGAAGGTAAAGAAAAATTAACGTCAGAACATTTTAAAAATTTAAAACAAGAATTTAATATTATGAAGTATGTTGATGAATCTTTGATTGATGAAGATGGAACAACAATTGTTAAGGTTGGAAATTATTATCGTAATCCTTACAAAGATGTTTTCTGCTCTGTTTGTGGTGCAATAGTTTCATTTGATGAAGCTGTTTGTCCTGAATGTGGCTCAAAATTTGAAAAGGAAAAGAAAGAAAAAATTAAAACTCAACCAAAAAAGAAAAAAACTAACACTTCTAAAAAACCTAAGAAGGTGAAAAAATGAAAACAGAACTTTGGTATAAAAAATTAGGTTATGTTGAAAATCCATTTAGTATTAAACCTGCTTTTTTTAATGATGAAGTTGTAGGATATGATGCGGAAGTAGATTCTTTGATTAAAAAATTAGCAAAGGGAGAAGTTTGTTTTCTTGAAGCTGAATTCGGTAAAGGAAAATCAACTATAATTAAATATGTTATAAATGAATTTGTTAATCACAATAAAATAATTCATATTAGTCGTAATAAAAGTGATCGAGCATTAGATTATGAAAATTTATTGAAAGAAGCAAATACTGGTTTTGGAAAAGTATTTGGTTTGAAAGCTAAAAAAGTTATTTTAATCGTTGATGAAGTTGGTAAAATAAATCAAAAAGATTGTGAACAAATTGAAAAATTTATGAAATCTAAAAATATTTTTTCAGTTTTATTTGCAGATGTTTCGTTTGCAAAAACTAATTTAACTGACTCTTTGAAGAAAAAAATTGATAAAAATTTAATTAAATTAAAAGATTTGATTCCTAATGATGCTGTTGAAATAGTTAAAAGTAGAATTTCAATTGAGGGAATAATTTCTGATGATTTAATAATAAGTATTTTTGAAAAATCTAAGAGAAATACTCGTTCTTTTTTAATCAATTTAGAAAAGGTTTTCCGTTATTCTTTTGATAATGGTAACCAGAAGATAAGTTCAAATGATTTAACTTGTCTTTAATTTTATTTTTAGTTAACGACAAAAGTAATCTATTTTGAAAAATAAGGAAGCGGTTCTGTGAGTCTTAGTTTATGGGAATACAACTTATTTATGTCGGTGACTATTTTCCCCAAAGGTTTATAAACTAACTTTTCTTGCTACACTATATGTCTGATAAAATCATTTTGGGTTTGGTTGAAGAAATATATTTAGAAACCAAAAAGGGATTGAAAAAATTTTCTGCGCGAATAGATACGGGAGCATCGAGAAGTTCTATTGATCAAGACTTAGTTGATGAGTTTGGATTAGGTCCAATTATACGGGAAATGGTTATACGCAGTGCAGAAGGAAAATCTAAAAGGCCTGTTATGAAAGTGAATATTGTTTTATCAGATACAAAATTTTCAGAGGAGTTTACAATTGCAAATAGAACGCATATGAAATATCCTGTTTTAATTGGTAGAGATATTTTAAAACATGGATTTTTAATAGACCCTAACAAGAAAAAGGTGAAGAAATGAAAGCAGCAGTTATAAGTTTAGGAAGTACTTCAAGTGATTGGATAATTGAAGAAATGAAGAAATTGTTTGATGAAGTAGATCACATTAATATCAGGGATGTTGAAATTAATTTTAGTGGAAATAAAGCAGAAATCTTGTATGGTGGTAAACCTCTTCCAAAATATGATTGTGTTCATACTCTTGGTTCTTTTCGTTATGCAAATTTACTTAATTCATTAACTGTGATTATGCCTGAAAGTGTATTTATGCCTATTCAAGCAAATGCATATACTATTGCGCATGATAAATTGTTAACTCAATTGGCTCTTCAAAAAAATAATATCCCTATGCCTAGAACTTATGTTGCTGCAACAACTGCCGCAGCGAGGTCTATTTTTGGTCAAGTTAAATATCCAATTATCATGAAGTTTCCTAACGGAACTCAAGGTAAAGGAGTTTTAGTTGCAGAATCATTTCCTTCAGCGTCTTCAATAATGGATGCATTGTCTTCTTTGAGACAACCTTTTATTATACAGGAGTTTGTAGATACTGATGGTAAAGATATCCGAGTTATTGTTATTGGGGATGAAGTTGTTGCAGCCTTTCAAAGAGAAGCTGCAGAAAATGAAATTCGTTCAAATATTCATCAAGGAGGTTCGGGAGCACAAGTTATTTTAGATGATGAAACTAAAAGATTAGCCATTAAAGCTGCGAAAGCAGTTGGTGCTCAGATTTGTGGTGTGGATATTTTGCTTTGTTCTCATAAAGGTCCTTTAGTTATAGAAGTTAATATAAGCCCTAGTATGCAAGGAGTAACTAAATATTCTGGAATAAATGTTGCTGAAAAAATTGCGAATTATTTATTTTCTGAAACTAAAAAATTAAAAAATAAAGGTATGGATACAGGTATGAAAGATATTATGTCTTCATTAGATAAACCTGAAAGTGAATTTCATTTTGTAACTAATTTGGATTTTAGAGGAAAAAGGGTTTTACTTTCGGAAACCATAACTAAATGTGCTAAATTGAAGGAAGAAGTTGAATATCAAGTATCTGTCAAGCCTAATGAAGTTTTGATTAAAAAATTGTAGTTAAATTTAAATAGAAGCAGTTCTTTAATCTCGGTTAGAGGTGAAAAAGATAGTTTCTAAGAAATCACAGGCTGCAATTGAGTATTTAGTTACTTATTCTTGGGCATTTATAGTTATTCTTGGAGCTATTGGAACTTTAACTTATTTTGATGCTTTTAATCCTCAAAAATATTTGCCTGATTCTTGTGAATTTGGTGAGCAATTAAAATGTGCTGATTGGTTTATTGGTACTAATGGTCTTGAACACATTGTGGTTTTAAGATTTAGAAATAACTTTGAACAAGAAATTCAAATCACTTCAATTACAGGAGATAGAATTCTAGACAATACAGATGATCTTAATATTAAAGCTGGACACATTGGTAAAATTACTTTGAATGTAAATGAAACTAATTTAAACATTGGGAAACGAGAAACTTTTGATATTACGGTGCAATTTAAACGGTACGATGCTACAAATCCGAATACGCCTCAACACAATTTAACAGGTAAGATTTCTAGTAAAGTAGAAGATAATAGTCTGGGACTGGTCTGAGAACGGAATTCAGAATCCGGAAAACAGGATGCAGAATACTGCTGGCTGAATACAATGTGCGGAATTGAGTAATTTATTTATTATTTTTAAAGAATTCTTTGATTTTTTGTTCGTAGTTATCTACACTTATTTCCATTTGCCAACTTTGAGGAAAACATCTGGAATAATTTTTCCAAGCATACCTTTCATCTAAGAATATTATTACGCCTTTATCAGTTTCACTTCGAATGCATCTTCCTGCACTTTGTATTACTTTGTTGAAGGCGGGAAAAACGTAACCATAATCCCAACCTTTTCCAAACTTTTCATCGTAATATTTTATTAAAGCATCTGTTTCTAAATCGGGTTTTGTTAATGGAAGTCCTACTATTACTACAGTTTTTAATTCGTCTCCAGGTAAGTCTATTCCCTCTCCGAAACTTCCTCCAATAACTGCAAGTAATGTTGCTCCTGTTTTTTTATAGCCTTTAAATTTCTTTATTACTTCTTCTTTTTCATCTCTATTCATTTCTGCTTCTTCTTTGAATATTGTTTTTTCAACCCCAGACATGAATTCATATATTTGATCTCTTAGAAAGTAACTAGGAAAGAATATTGCTGAATTTCCGGGCGTTGCATTTATTACTTGTACTAATGTTTTTGCAATTTCTTGAAATTGTGCATCACTTCTTGTTGTATATTTTGTCGATGTTTTTGCAATGATTAAATTTAATCTGTTTTTATGTGGAAAAGGAGATGGAAATTCGATTTGTTCTGTTTTAGATTCGTCAAATCCTAATAATTTTGAATACATATCTGTAGGTGTTAAAGTTCCACTCATTAGTATAACTGTATTTGATTCAGTTAAAACTTCTTTTGCGATTATGCTTGGATCCAAACACCTATATGATAATGTGAATGTATCTTCTTTTATTCCTTTTTTTCTGGAGATTATTCTTGTGAATCCTTCATCTGTGCCAATCCAAGAATCTAAGAAATATGCTAAAGCTCCAATGTATGATTGTTTTTGATCTTCTCGTATTATTTCTGCATGTCTGTAGCAACCTTCTGTAAATTCATGATAATTTGTTATTGAGGATAATAATTTAACGAATTTTTCTTTTTCAATATATTTTTCTTGTTCTGTTCCTAATAGTAAACGTAATATGGATGCTATGTTTGATATTGTTTCTTCAATATCAGTTAATTTGTATTTTTTGGCTTCTTTTAATGCACGAGAAAGTATTATTGTTGATACTTGTACTGACGCTAAATCTTTTATTCTGTCGTGAAGGTTGTGTGCTTCATCAACTATGATTATTGAATTTTCTAATTTTTTATTTATTTTTTTTAAAAATTTGTTTCTTATGCTTGGATGAAACATGTAATAGTAATCTGTGATAATTATTTGTGAACTTTTTGCAAGGTTTTGTGCTAGTTCGTATGGACAAAGTTTGTATTTGTTTCCTACTTCCATTGTTTGTTCTATGTAAACTGGGCTTAGGTTACTTAATTCATCGATTGCTATTTTTGCGTTTGCGGATAGTTTTTCTCCAGTTTTCATACCTTCAAAATAAGGGCATTGACCATCTTCTCTTAAGGCTTTACAATATTCTCCAAACTCATTTGTTTTTAATAATTGTACTCCTGGTTGTATGCACATCCATTTTTTACCTATGAAATCTGTTGCTTGAATTGGTATGTTGAATTTTTCTTTTATTTGCTTTACCGTGTCTAAGGCGATTTTATGTTGTGTGTTTCTTGAAGTTAGAAAAAATATTGTTTTATGTTCATCTAGGGCCTTGTATAATGTTGGAGCAATACTTGCTGCCGTTTTACCAAGTCCTGTTGGTGCGTGAATTATGCCGTGTTTTTTCTTGTGAACTAAATCTGAAATAAGCTCAACCATTCCTTCTTGAATTGGTCGCATTTTGTCGTGCGGAAATAGAACTCGGCTCATTTTAAATGGAAAGAAGGTCGGTTTTTAAACTTTGTGTGGGTTTGACCAGTGTTTATTGAAGAGAAAATATTTAAATACTGCTATGTTTGAAATTAATATATGGATGAAGAAATACACAATATGGCTGAAGCCCTTGAAAAAGCGAGTCATAACGAACCTAAAATATTCAAAAAATTATATCGGGGAATTTGGGCAGATTATTTGGAAGATGGAGAAGACTTGCCTGTTGGAGGTTCCATTTTCAGTGATGAACTTACTACAAAAATAATACTAGATTTTAGCAGTTTTAAAGGACAGTTAGACTCTTTTCGCTCACCTCAAAAACTTTCGGAATTATTTGTTCAAAACAAACCAGCGTTAATTGATTGGTTATCTAAAGTTGGTTCAAAAATAGATCCTTATATTTTTTTTATTGCAAATCATATTCAAATAAAAGTTCAAGCATTATTAGATGTAGATGTTAAAAATCCTCCTACGGATCTGAAAAGAAGAACTAGATTTCAAAATGATATGGCGAAATTAAGTGATTTGAAAGGATTGTCTATGTGTGCAGAACAAGCTTCTTTGGGCAAATATCTTCTTCAAAATGTTTTAGAGAAAGAATATACTTCTTACTATGTTAGTGGTGTTGAGATGCAATCCAAATCGAATGATTTATTCAACCATTCATTTATTGTTATTAAAACTCAAACATCAAAGACATACATTTTTGATATTGCAAGACCCCTTTCCGGAAATAATCTTCCAAGAATTTTAGAAACAGATGTTCCATTTACTTATGAATTATTTTTAAATTCTAAAAATAAACTTGTTGGTGCAACTGAAGTGTTGAAAGGGGGAAGATTATATTTTGGTGTTGGTAATCCTATGTTAGATGATGAACCTCAAATAATTGAGAACGTATAGAGTTACAATAACCCGCTAATATATTTAATAGATTTTCACTTAGGTTTTATTTGTTCTATTGTTCTTTTAAAGAAATATTTTCCTTTTTCAATTAAATTTTTACTCTTTTCAGGCAGTTCTTGTAATTCTTTTTCTAGTATAACTGAGTAATCTTTATTCATTAAAGTTAAATTAGATTTGTCATTTCCATATTTGTCGAAGAACATTACCGCATCAATTTCTTCAATTACTTTTTTATCAGGTTTTTCATTTGGATATCCTACAGGAATTATTACTTCTACTCTTGCATCTCCGGTATCAAATAAATCGTTTATTTCTTTTTGATCGAACCCACTTACCCAACAAGCGCCTAAACCTAATGCGTGGGCAGATAAGAGTATGTTTTGTGCTGCTGCTGCTGCGTTTTGTATTGAGAATATTTTATCTCCATTTTCACCATACCATTCTTTTTGAAGTTTTGGTTGCGAACATATTGCAATTAATCCTGTTGCTCCTGATATCCAATCTTGTTCCATGCAATGCTGAGCAGTTTTATGAATTATTTCTTTTTTTGTTGTTACTATAAATCTGCAATCTTGAAGATTTCCTGAAGTTGGTGCATGCATTGCGGATTCTACAAGCAAGTATAAATCATCTTTATCTAATTCTCTTTCTTTAAAGTTTCGTATGCTTCTTCTTCCGGTTATGCATTTAAATACGTCCATTTTATCTTCTCAATCTTGTTCCACAGCGAGAACAATATATTGAATCTGAAAAACATCTATTTCCACATTGTGAACAATAAATATATGTATTTGGATTCGTTTGTGTAGTACTTATAGTTTTCGGATTGTATTTGTTGGTATTGTTTGTGCCTAATATTCTTTTTTCTACAGCATTTATTCTAGAAACTCCTGAGATGTTATTTGCAAAGTTTTCTTCGTTTTTAGAAAAAAACTTAATTAAGGCTTTTATTATTCCTATTAAAATAAATAATAATCCTATATAAAAAAAGAATTTCATCGCAGGTACATTTGATTCTTCTCCTTTGACCATTATAAATGAAGAATAACCTGAAATTAATCCTCCCACTATAAAAAATAACCAATAGGGTAAAGGAGTTGGTTTAGGTTGCATAGGTGTGTTTGAACTAAGTTTATTTATAAATGTTTTGGCACAAAGCTTTTTAAATGGTTTAAGTTTCTTCAACTAAATGGGTTATGAATTAATAATTTCTGAAAAACCTTCGCAATCGAAAAAAATTGCTGAAGCTTTGGCCGACACTAAAATAAATACTTTATCTGAAAATGGCGTTTATTATCACAGTTTAACTCATAAGGGTAAAGAAATTGTTTGTGCTAGTGCAGTAGGTCATGTTTATTCTCTTGAAGAAACAAATAAAACTTTTGAGTACCCTGTTTTTGATATTCAATGGAAACCTGCTTATGAGGTTGATAAATCTGCTACTCACACTAAAAAATATATTTCGGTTTTAAAAAAATTGGCTAAAGGTGCAACTTCTTTTACTGTGGCTACTGACTTTGATGTTGAAGGAGAAGTTATTGGTTGGAATGTTTTAAGATTTGCTTGTGGTCAAAAGGAAGCTCAAAGAATGAAATTCTCCACTTTAACTAAACCTGATTTAGAAAAAAGTTATGCTAATAAATTAAAAACTTTGGAATGGGGTCAAGCACAAGCTGGTGAAACTAGGCATTTTTTAGATTGGATGTATGGTATAAATATTAGTCGTGCTTTAACTACTGCTTTAAAAAAAGCAGGTATTTGGAAATCTCTTTCTAGTGGACGTGTTCAAGGTCCTGCTCTTAAATTAGTTGTTGATAAAGAAAAAGAAATTAAAAAATTTGTTCCAACTCCTTATTGGCAAATAAACTACAGCGGAACAGTAAACAGCGTTCTGATTGATAGTATGCATGAAAAAGATAAATTTCTTAAACAAAATGAAGCACAAGCAGTTTTTGATAAAATAAATAAAAAGAATGGTCAAGTTAGTTCAATTGAGAGAACTGAAACTTCTGTTCCTCCTCCAAACCCTTTTGATTTAACAACATTACAAACTGAAGCGTATCGTTCGCTAGGTATTTCGCCTAAAGACACTCTTGCTTTGGCTCAAGATCTTTATTCATCCGGATATATTTCTTATCCTAGAACAAGTTCTCAAGAATTACCTCCTGAATTAGATTATAAAAAATTATTGACTGCGTTATTAAGACATGATATATATAAAGAATTGGCTCAAAAAATATTGGCTATGCCTAAATTAAAACCAAACAATGGTAAAAAGAAAGATCCTGCTCATCCTGCAATATATCCTACAGGTATTTTGCCTGATTTAAGAAACACTCATGAACGTGCATTAAAAATATATGATTTAATTGTACGTAGATTCTTAGCGACTTTTTCTGTCGATGCTAAACGAGAAACAAATAAAATTGTTTTTGAAGTTGAAAAAGAGAATTTTATTACTAAGGGAACTCGTACCATTTTTGAAGGTTGGTTTGAATTTTATGGTCGACATGTTAAACGAGAAGATGTTACATTACCTGAAGTTAAAGTTAAAGACGTCATTAAATATAAAAAAGCAGAATTATTGAGTAAATATACTACTCCTCCTAAACGATATTCTCCATCTTCTTTGATTAAGGAGTTGGAAAAAAGAAATCTTGGAACTAAATCTACAAGAGCTAGCATTATTGAAACGTTATATCAAAGAGATTTTGTTGAAGAAAAATCTTTAACCGCTACTGAAATGGGTATTCAAATAATAGATACTTTGGAAAAGTTTTGTCCTGAAATTGTAAAAGAAGAGTTAACAAGACATTTTGAAGAAGAAATGGAAGATATTAGAGAGAATAAATGTAGTGAAGAAAAAGTTTTGGATGAAGCTAAAGCAGAATTAAATAAAATATTTGAAAAAGTTAAAAAACATGAGAAAGAGATTGGTGAAAATTTAAAAGGATCTTTGATTGAAATGCAAGATATTCAAAATAATGTGGGCGCTTGTCCAATATGTAAAAAAGGAACATTAATGATCAAATATTCTCCTAAAACTAAACAAAAATTCATTGGTTGCGATCAATATCCTGAATGTACTGCTTTATTTTCTGCTCCGCGAGCAACAAAATTAACTGGTGCAGGGAAAGTTTGTGAAGCTTGTGGTTATCCTTTACTTTCTGTAACTCAAGGAGGTAGAACTTCTTTGGTTTGCTTTAATATGGCTTGTCCTACTAAGAAAAGTGAAGAAGAAAGTCCTGAAGTTAAGAAGATTTTAAGCAAACCGTGTCCTAATTGTGGTTCAAAATTAGCTAAACGAAAGAGTTTTTATGGTGAATTTATAGGTTGTACTAATTATCCTAAATGTAATTATATGTCTAAATTAGATGGTGAAGCTATTTCTTTAAAGAAAAAAACTACATCTAGCAAGAAAACAACAACAAAAAAGACCACTACAAAAAAACCTAAAAAGAATTGATTTCTTAGAACATTTAAATGTTTCTGGGCAAATTTTAGAAATCTACCCAAAACAACTAATTAAAAAATTTATTTTTTAGCAACTTTTTTCTTTGCTACTTTTTTCTTTGCAGGAGCTTTTTTAGCAACTGCTTTTTTAGCTACTTTTTTCTTTGCAGGAGCTTTTTTAGCAACTGCTTTTTTAGCTACTTTTTTCTTTGCTACTTTTTTCTTTGCAGGAGCTTTTTTAGCAACTGCTTTTTTTACAACTTTTTTCTTTACAGTAGTTTTCTTTGCTACCATGATACACACCTCGTGTTTGTTTTCTATATCTTAAAAAATATAGTTAACAATACATTTTTAGTCATACTTATATTTAAAGCTTTTTGTTTTTCGCTCTTTTTTTAACAATTTTTATTCAGAATTTAAAAAATTTAAAAATTTGATTTTATTTTTTTAAAAATTTTCAATAATCCATATAATTAGCATGAATACTAAGTATTTTACGACCTAAATAATTTATTTTCAAATGAACGAAATATATTTTTTAGATCGAGTTAGAAAAATTTTATGCTAATTTGTTATATATGTTCATTTTTTAATAGATTAATTTATTTTTAGATAGAAAAATTTTAATTTCTTAAATGTTCAGTGTTTATGGTGATTTAGACGCAATAGATAAAATTAAACATATTATTTTTTAAACAAATCAAGATAGGTGAAATTAAATTTTGCTTAGAAGTTTTAAAAAAAATTAAAGAAAAGAAATGAAATCTTTTATTTGTTCCAATACTTGTTGTTTCGAAGCAGGCACAAATTTTATACTTCCTGCAACATCATGGCCTCCACCAGAAATTCTTGCATGAGGTATTTTTTCTTTCAAGAAACTAACTAATTTGTTACCATCAAACAATTTTTCGTTTTGATTTACTCTATATACTATCATTGAATCACTAGTTGTCAAAGTTATTTGTTTTCTTTCTGGAAAAGTATCTTCTTTTATTCCGTGAGAAATGCTTGTTAATTTGCCAATTGAAAAATAATCATTCCATAATGTTAGTTTTTCTCCATCTATCACTGTAATTGCAAATTTTCCCCATTCAGTGTCTATGGCATAATGAGCAAGCATGGTTTTTATTTCTGAATCCCACAAATCTAATTGTGTTTGAGATAATTGCATTAATTCATCTCGTTTATTTGAATCTGAGCTTAATAAGTGAAATAATGGTAACTCCCCATAAGCATATTTTGTAAAAAATATTTCTAAAGACACTAATTTACCTAACTTTCGGAAATAATCTTTCGATTTTCCAGATTGTTTAATGAATTCTTTTATTGCGTCTCCTTTACACTTATCTGCAACACCACCTAAAGTAGCTGTGAAAATGTCGTGTGCAATTTTAGGTGAAATTAAATGTGCGAGTTTTAATGCCAACATGGATGTTGAAAATTCTTTATTTAATCCCACTAAATAAGGGTTTGCATGTTCTGATACTAAGTTACAAACTCCGCTTTTGTTACATTCATCTAATGTTCCCGGGTCATGATGATCTACAACTACAACTTCAGCTCCAAAAAGCTGTACTTTTTTTATTGCTAAAATGTCTTCTTCTGTACTTCCATTATCCAATATGATTATTAAAGGATCTTTATTGTCTGTACGTGAAGAATTGCTTTTCCAGGAGGAAATGTCTTTGGTTGCATCGCCGATATCATAATAAGGAGTTTTCGAGGCATTTCGAGTGTAATAATTATTTATGAACTTTAAATCAGGTTGTCTTTCTTTTAATAGTTTTAAAATTGGCTTTTCAATCAATAATGCACTACAATATCCATCACAATCGCCATGATGGGAAATTATGATTGGAGTTTTTGTTTCTATCGCGTTTTTTATTTTTGTTGCAATTTTTTCCAACATAGGATTTAATTTTTCCCAATCATTTGATAAAAAAATAGATGGGTCTATCGGATTTGCTTTGCTTTTATTTGAATCTTCTTTTGGTTCCGTTATTTCAGTTATATCTGCAATTTGTCCTTGTACTCTATTTTGATGAATTGATTTTTTAAAAGAGAATGTTGCACTATATCCTTTTTTTAATTCAGGGTATGCTGGTTGTCCTGGAGAATATTTAACTAATTGTATTGTTGTTTCACCATCATCAACAGTAAATATAGTTATATTTTGAAGATTAACGACTTCATTAACTTTTGCTGTTAAAATATATATTATATCTATTTGTGGATCATTTAATATTTGATTTATTTTTTCTATGTTTTTAAATTTCATAATTTCACCTTTTTATTTTTCCCAAGGACTATGTCCGAAATGTATTATTGCATCAAAATTTAATTTATCGATTTCTAAAGGAACGTCACAGGCACCAAAATTACTTCCTGCCCAAATAAATATTTGACAATTTGTTTTTGTTTCGAGTTCTTTTTTAATTAATTCTGCTTTAGGTTTTAGACCATCTGGCAATTGTAATAAAATCTTAGCATATTTTGTAGAATTCAACTTTTGAATTAACTCGTCTATTTCCAAATTGTAATTAAAATTGTTCATTTTAAATAAAATAAAGCTCAAAATCAATGATTTTAGGCTTTTGAATTTAATAAAAAAATAAAAAAATAAATTTATTCTTCTTCGTCTTCAGAAGAGTCTTCTTCGTCTTCAACTAAATCTTCAACTTCAGGAGTTTCTTCAACTTCATCATCACTTAAAATTTTAGCTTCGTCTTCAGGAGTTTCTTCAACAAGAACATCTAAATCTTCAGTTTCAGAATCAGAAGCATGAGTTTCTTTCCATTTTTCTCCAGAGACTTCTTTGCTTATTTTTCTTGTTTTAACTGGTTCTGATTTTATTGCTTCATCAGTTATTGTTAAAGCTGAATGTTCTTCCAATCTTGCAATTCGAATATCTACACTTTTAATAGGGTATATCTTCATTACTTTATCTTTTATGATTTTTTGAAGTTTTCCATTAATTATGTCATCCATTGCTTGTTCAACTGTTTTTGAAAACACGTATTCTCTTGAAATCTTTCTAGCTTCCAATCTACATGCTGACTGAACTAATTTAGTTGCTTTGTTTGCTGTAATCATCAAAGGTTTTATTCTTAAGATTTTTTTGTCAGAGGTTTTAGTTAAGAATGAATCTGCAACTTTATCTCTTCCACGTTTAATCAATCTTTTTACAGCTGCATTAATCATATTATAACCAATTATTTCTGTCATGCCTTTTCCTTCAACAATTTTTGTAACTTTGAACGTTACATTTGCATTTTGTTTACGCATGTTTTTAGTTATTACAGATAGATTTGCAGTTAGATATTTTCCTTCCACTTCAGTAGCTTCATAAACATATGTTTCGCCTAATAAAGACTCACCAAATAATGCTGGAGCGTGAATTGGGAACCATCTTTTTTTGCCTTTTTTCTGGTTTAAAGCACTTTTTTTAACTTTTTTTATTGCCATTTAATTCACCTGCCTAAGCATTTCGTTTACGCTTTTCCTTTTTAATTCTTTTACGTTGCCACTTCCAACGCATTTGACCTTTCTTTTTCCAACGTCTGCTTGATCGTTTCATTTATTTCACCTATTGTGTACTTACTTATGCAAAAATTAATTTTTGCACATTTATTTACCTTTTATTCAAATAATTAAAATTTGGTGCCAGCAAATGCTAGCACAATGTATGCTCCCGCCGGGATTCGAACCCGGGTCCTCGGCGCGAAAGGCTGAGATGATTGACCGGACTACACTACAGAAGCTTTGCCTATGTTTTTACTTAAAATGTCGTCTTGCCCGTTTCACAGATAGATGGTCTGTTACTGAGCTTGTAAGCCTGGCTTACGAAGTTTGAGAAATTTTTATCCATTTATAAATGTGATGGTTAAGAAAAAGTGAGCCTGCGGGGAAAATCAAAACAGCACTCCGCATTTAGAACGCAGTTTACTGCTCTTTTGAACCCCAGACCACTGGCTCTCTTCGAGCTGATATTACTCAAGCGTAATATTGTCATATAAGACCAGCGCTCCACCGGACTAAGCTACAGGCTCACAAAAATATGCACTGACCGGGAATCGAACCCGGACCAAAGCCTTGGCAAGGCCCCATTGTACCATTCAACCATCAATGCGTAATCAAATTAAAGAGACTAAAATCTATTTAAAAAGGTTTCGAAGAAACCTAAGGAATAGAATGACGAAGCTTTTGATAAAAAGCTGACGAATGTTAAATGAGGAAAGGTTACGATAGTAACCTAAGGAATGAAATGACAAAGGTTACGAAAGCGAAGCTTAAGTAACTCAAAGAAAGAAGGGATGGACTTTTGATAAAAAGCCAAGGAATGTACTGATAATGAACGTATCTTTTATAAATACTAAATTTTTAAATAAGCATATGAATTTATTTAGGGGTTTTAAAAATATTAAACGAGTGGAGAAATTTATTGAAGTTTGTACTAAACAGGGCTTCGGTATGTTTTTTGATAAAATCTCTTCTGACAAGCATATTTCCTCTCCTGAAAAGCATTTAAAAAATGTTTTTGAAGAAATGGGGGGTGCATTTGTTAAGTTGGGGCAATTACTTTCTCTTCGTCCAGATTTAATTCCTCAAAAGTATTGTACTGAATTAGAAAAATTACAAGAAAATGGTGAACCTATAAATTACGATTTGCTTTTAGCTCACGTTAAAAAAAACATTCCTTATGAATTAAATAAAATATTTAAGAAAATCGATCATTTTCCTCTTGCAGTTGGAACTATTGCACAAGTTCATGTTGCAGAATTAATTAATGGTAAAAAAGTTGTTTTAAAAGTTAAAAAACCATTTATTGAAAAAGAATTTGAAGAAGATTTTGAATTATTAAAATATTTATCGATTAAATTGAAGAATCATCTTTCAGAATATGTTGATTTGGAAATGATTGTTAAAGAGTTTGAAATGTATACTCGGGATGAATTAGACTTTACAACGGAGTTAAAACATTTGAAGTTAATGAAAGAAAAAAGTCAATTTTATATTCCTAAAGTATATGATCAACTTTGTACGGATTCTATTTTAGTCATGGAATTGCTTGATGGAGAATCTTTAACAAAAAAAAGACGAAGTTTAAGGTCCACCACTCAAAAAAAGAATTTGGTTGAGAAACTAACTGATAAAATGATGAAAGATGTTTTTATTTCAGGATATTTTCATGCTGATCCTCATCCAGGAAATATATTTTTAATGGATAAAAATATTGCACTTGTGGATTTTGGAATCATAGGTATATTGGATGATAAAACTAAAGCCATTCTTACTTTATTTTTATATGGTGTTGTTGATAAAAATGTTGATTTAATGTGTACTGCATTAACTAAACTAGGTGTTGAAGGAGATTTGTCTTCTGAAGATTTTAAAAATGAATTGAGAGAGAATTTTAAAAAATATTATGATGTTGGTTTAGATCAAATTCATTTTGGAACATTATTAAATAGAATTTTCACAATTATAAGAAAATTTGGAATTAAAATTCCTAGAAAGATTGTATTACTTGGAAAATCAATAATGACTTTAGAGAGTGTTTGTCAAGAAATTTATCCTCAATTTAATTTCGTTAAAGTTGCTAAACTGTTTTTGAAAAAAAATATTTCTAAGATTGCATCTGTGAAATTATTTGCAGAACAATTTAAAGATGAAGTTTTAGAATATGGTCAAATGTTTATGTCTTTACCTCAAGATTTGAAAAAATTAATCCTTCTTCAAACAGAGGAATTGCGGAGTTCTAAGACGGTTGAAGAGACGATGAAGCGAATGGAAGTTGATTTTGTTTATATGCAAGAAGAAATGTTTAGTTTTCTGTTTTTTATAGTGTTTTTAATATTGACTGTGGTTGTTTGGGGAATTAATCCTCTTATTTTTAATATAAGTATTTGGAGTTTTGGTTTTGCTTGTATGAGTTTATTCTCTTTCTTGATATTTTTGTTTGTTGCAATGAAGAATTTGTTTAAATGAATGCTTGAAAATCTTGGATTTTCAGCACCCTAAAAATTAAAAATTTTTATGGAAAATAAAAAAAATTTTAACATTGACCAGCAGGTACTGCGGATTCACTTGAAAGAGTTTCATCGCATCCTTCTAAATCAACATTGTAATTACAAACGTTTGATTGTACTACTGCAGATGTTATTCCACCAAATTGGTATCTGTTGTTTGCAATCCAAGTTGGACTTCCACCAATTCCTAGTTCTTCTGCAATTTTTATGTTTTCAGAGAGTAATGCTTTACCTAAGTCTCCGTTAGCACAAGATTCTATTTCTGCTTGATCCAATCCTAGTTCTGTAGCACAAGTCTTCCAATCTACTCCATTCACGCCACCTTTACTTCTACATAATACGTATGGGAAGAAATTTTCTTGGTTTAATTCTTGTACACAAAGTTGTCTTATGTCTTCTTCAACTTCATATGCTCCGTGTAAACTTTGGAATTCTCCTGGAGAAGTTTCTGTTGCGATGTAATTAATTTCATATGTTAATTCTGGGGATGCAAGTAATACTGGTTCAAGAGCTTTTATTGCTTCTCGTCCATAAGGGCAATCACTCATTATGAAAACTGCTAAATGTTTTTCTATTTCGTCACGACATTCTAATTTACTAGCGCAACTTGGATCCTCACAATCAATTAGTCCATTACCTGTATCGTCTTTATTGTTTGTACAAATTTCAGCAGTCGGATTAAATTCAGCACCAATTCTTAATGAATTATAGCTTCCTTTTAGTTCCATATATGATGCTAATTGTTCATATCCTGAAACTGTTTCTGCTTCTTCGCTAAATAAGAATGCTGGGAGAACTACTACTCCTGTTTCTTCATATAGTTTTTTTCCATCTTTAGATGAATAATCATAATATTCTATTTCCATATCTGGAAAAATTGTTTTTAATTGTGTTTCGATTTGTGAAACGTATGCTCCACATTCATCACATCTTTCGTCTGTTAAAACTTTAACAACGAATCCTGTTACGTTTTCTTCACCTGAAAACTCTAACCAATTTGTAAACATTGAGATTGCAAATAAAGCTGCAAATACAAACGTTAAAGTCATCCAGATATAATTTTGTTTATTTTTTGATTCATGTTTTACCATTTAAATCCCTCTTTGAAATATGTTATTTTGATTAATGTTTTGTTTATAAAAGTTGTGTATTAATGGGTAAAGTATTTAAATACTTATCACTTGTAAAGATTATGTCTAGAAAACAATATTCTAAAAGTGAATTGAGAGAATTGATGTCTAAATTTTCTTTTTTGGAAAAATTTATAGATAAAAAATCAAATGTTGCTAGAGAAGATGAATTTCTTTTAATTGAAAATAAACCTCTCTTCTTTTTTAAAGAAGATGTGTTAGTTCCGACATTGAGTGTGCTTTTAAAAGAAGTTAATATTTTACCAATGGTTGTGGTTGATAAGGGTGCGATTAGGTTTGTAGTTAATGGTGCGGATGTTATGCGTCCGGGAATTGTTGGTTGTGATGAATTTTCTAAGGGAGACTATATTGTTATAGTTGATGAGACTTATAAGAAACCTTTAGCGGTTGGACAAGCTTTACTTGATTCTAATGATTTGCTTCAAGCTAAAGAGGGTAAAGTTATTAAGAATATTCATTTTGTTGGCGATATTATTTGGGAAAAATGTAAATAAAAAAAGAAAAAAAATTAATCTAATTCTGGTACTGCTGTTGCTGAACAAACTGCCCTAAATTGTGTAAAGAAATTATTTTCAACCCAACCCAATTTAGCCATACCTGTAATTGAACCATTATTACCAATGTTACTTAAGAAAATTCCATCAACAAAGATTTTTTTATTCACATTTTCAAATAAAACTATATTAGATTCCTTTACAATAGCTGACGCAGATTCGTTAGAATCAACATTTAGAGTTTTAAGAACAATTAACCCTGAAAGCACATTTATTGATGAAAAATTTAATTCCATATTGTCTAGAAGGACTGCCTCTCCTAAATTAACTTGAAAGCTTTCATAATATTTATCTAACTCATATAAATATGCACCTGAAATACAATCATTTATGTCTGATAGGGGATAACTGCAATCTTCACCTTGATTATGATCGAAAATTTCTTCATCACAAGGAAGGTTAGTATTAATCCAATTTCCATCCACAAGTTTTTGTATTTTAGAACATCGTAATTTAGTTGAATTACATGCATCATTACCGGATAAAAAGTCGTGCCACAAAGATATTTCAGTAAATTCTGAATCTGGTTCACCCACATTAATAATTGGAAGTTGTTCATTTATAACAAAATAGTTAACATATTTAGTTGTTGATATTGGCACAGGTTTAACTTTTGAAATTGATTTAATTGCTTGTCCTGCCATATCTACATTTTCTGAATTTTCAGAATAATATGGAGAACTCAAAGAAGAACTTTCTTTTCCCATAACTGTTGTCATTGCGACAATTCCTACAATGGCTACAATCGCAATTATAGAAATTAAATAAATATTATTTTTTTCAACCATAAATACACCTTTACCGTATTTCAACTAAAAGATATATATATATGTTTCGGTCCTATGTATACAATCTAAGAATTCTGACGCTGAAAGATTAAGATCTCTGTTTAATCCAGTTTTTAATTATTTTTCTTTCGTTATTTGAATACAAGTGAATAAAAGCCACATATTTAATATCTAGTCCCTCAGGTAATTTAATGCACACTTCCTCATAATCATCTTTACCTTCTTCAATATTTGTCTCAAAGATTTTTTTATTTATTCCCAACATAACTCCTTTTTGAGAATCATACGTGCATTGTATTTTATCAACACCTAAAGAATATACTTTATTAATATTCACTTTTCTTCTTTTTAACCTAGAAGGATATAAAATGTTTTTAAGAATGTATTCCATATCAACATCTTCGGGCAAATCACCTATATGTTCTTGTACAAAATCGTCTTTTTGATTAATTTCGGCATAAATTGAAACATCACGTTTTAATTCTTCAATAGAATAATCACAATGTATTTCCCTATATAAATGATGATTTTTGAATGCTTTTAATCTAGGAATGAAGAATAAATAATCTCTATAAACAATATCTTCTGGATTTTTTATTGTCCTAGAACTTGGCAATTTACCTGTTTCAAACATTTTTATAATTGCATGTGTGGAAGTGCCATGAACCAGGACTAGCTCTTTTCCAGATATTGGTTTATTTAACAAATCTTTAATTTGTTCTATTGAAATCATAAGAATGCAAATAAAATTGAATTTATAAGTCTTGTTATGCAAACTTTATGAGTATTAATGAATTTTAATTTAAAGAAATATGTTCAAATAAAAGAAAAAAATAAAAAATAAATTAACCAAATATGAATTGTGGTGGTCTGTTCACATTTTCTATAATTACAGTTATTGTTTTAGAAACTGTGTTTAAACCATCGCTTGCAGTTATTGTAAGTTCGTATTCTCCTGCGTCATCATATGTTGTTTGATATGTTAGATCTTTCATAAATCCATTTGCACTAATAGTTACTTCATCGCCGTTTGGATCTGTAACTGTTACTGGTAATTGAATTAGATCGGTTTCTTTGTAAGTTAATACGTCATCAATTTCAATTACAGGTGGTAAATTTATTTGATTTATGTTTACTTTGAATGTTGCTTCTGTTTCTAAATCACCATCTGATGCAATTACTTTTAATTCATGTGTTCCTGCATCTCCAATTTCTGTTTGCCAAACTCCTTGGTTGTTAAATTGTTCAGGATAAATTATTGTAACTTCATCACCATCTAAGTCTTCTGCACTAACTGTTAAAGTTAAACTTTCTTCCTCGGTTAGAGTGAATTCAGTTTGTGTTAGAGTTATGCTTGGTGCTCTATTTGTATTTTCTATGGTTAATTTAACTTCAACCATTGAGCTTTGTAAACCATCTGATGCGACTATGTTGATTGAATATTCTCCTGCGTCATCATATGTTGTTTGATATGTTAAGCTTGAAATGAATCCTACAACTTTATAATCTACTTGCGCTCCTTCTGGATCTGCAAATGAACAAGGTATTTCTAAGAATTCTCCTTCTTTAACGGTGAACTCTAAAGGACATGTTATTACTGGAGGTCTATTTACTGCATCTACAACTACTTTGATTGCTTCTGTTGTTGTTAAGAGTCCGTCTGATGCACTAACTGTTACAATGTAACTTCCTGCATCTCCAATTTGTGTTTGCCAAACTCCTTCATCATCAAAAGGAGTAGAATATTTATAATTTATTTCATCTCCGTCAGGATCTTTTGCTTCTATGTTTAGATAAACTTTTTCTCCTTCTTTAACTTTTATTGTGAATAATAAATTTTCATCAGATATATTTAGCGATTCATCTAATGGAGTCAATTCTAAAAGTGTTGTGCTGTTATCTAATATTAATTCAAAAGAATCAATCATTTCAGAATCGGAAAGATTTGAAGTATTTGTCGTTGTCGGAAAATAAGTGTCTATAACTGAACAGCTTGTTAATAAAACTGTTATCAACATCATAATTATAATTGTAGATTTCATCTGAACATCCTCTTACGCCCCCCTCTAAAATTACTTATGGGCATTTATTTATAATAATTTCTATTTTGGAGTGAATACAAAAGAAGGAGTTTATAAATAAAAATTAAATTGAAGAAATGACTTTGTCAACAGAAGTTGCAATATCTACTCCTTTTTTAGTTAAAACAAGAACTTTTAATCGTCCTTTTTTTTCAAAAGTTACTAATCCTGCTTTTTGCATATCTTGTAGTACTTTTACAACATGAGAATATGTGCAATCAACAGTTTTAGCTAATGAAGAAGCATATATTTCTCCTTGTTTTCTTAAAAGATGTACTAACATCATAGCAGGCTTCTCTCGAAAGAAAACGCTGAATATTTTTTTTGATTTGTTCATATGATCAACCTACTTTTCCAAACGTTATTTTGGAATGTATATATCTGAAAAGTTCATTCATTTTTAAACTTTTCCAATCACTCCCCCTAAAATAATTATTTTGAAATTATAAAAAAAATTTGTTCAATAATTTAAATACTTTTCGTCACTCTGTCCAGTGAGTAAAATGACCCTACTGGGAAAGTCAGTACAGCACCCAGCATTCAGAATGCTGATTGCGGTTCTTTTGAACCCAGGTTACAAGCTCTTTGCAAAGCAAACTGTATTGAAACAATTTATTTTACCGCAAGCTTGTGTCATATCCAAGCTAAACTATAGGGCCACTTATGTTTTATAGAAAAAGAAATTAAAATATAAATATATCGAGAAAAAAATTAAAGATTTTCTTCCATGTCGTTTCCGCCACGATAGATTTGTGCAAATCCTGGAGTTACAACGATGTAATCTTCACCAAAACCTGCAATGTCTCCATTGATAGCTTCACATGTTTTCTTAATTTTATTTATTGATCTTTTTAATTCAACCAAATCTTTTTCTTTTATTGGTTTTATATTAATTAGAGCAATTGTATATGATTCTCTAAGAGCATCAATTATTCCTTTAACATCTGCAAAATCTTCAATGACAAATGGTCTAACTATTACTTTTTGATCCGAATTTAAATCGGAACGCGTATCTAATTCTACATATTCATCTACAGATTCAATCATATCGTCTTCATCGAATGATTGTTTTTTTCTCGTAAAAAATCCTTTTATCATAACCACAACACCTCAACAACTAAGGGAATTTAATATTATTTGAGAGTATATGCTGTTTATAAAACTTTCGCTGTTTAAAAAATAATTCAATAATCTTTTAAATACTAAGAAGTAAAATATGTGTATGAAAGACAAAAAAGTACTATTAATTATTAGAGATGGATGGGGTTATAGAAAAGATCATCATTTAAATGCAATTTATTCTGGAAAACCTAACTTTACGGATTTTTTAATGAAAACTTACCCACATACATTAATTCATGCTAGTGGTGAATGGGTTGGATTGCCTAAAGGATATCAAGGAAATTCTGAAGTTGGACATATGACTATTGGTTCAGGAAGGATTATTGATCAGTCTTTATCTAGAATAAATAAATCTATTAAAGATAAATCTTTCTTTAAGAATAAATCTTTTTTAGATGCAATAAATAATTGTAAGAAAAATAAATCTTCTTTACATATTATGGGTTTGCTTCAAGAAGAAGGAGTTCATTCTCATTGGAATCACTTGTATGCTTTGTTGGATTTGTGTGACAAAGAAAAATTTTATGATGTTAAATTACATATATTTACTGATGGAAGAGATTCTCCTGCTAATACTGGTAAAAAAAGAATTCAAAATTTAATTAAGAAAATTAAGTTTGGAGAAATTTGTTCTTTAATTGGAAGATATTATCCTATGGATAGAGATAGACGTTGGGAAAGAACTAAACTTGCTTATGATGCAATTATGGATGGTAAATCTAAAGAAACTTTTTTGGATGTGGTTGATTGTATTTCGGATGCATATTCTAAAGGTGAGAGTGACGAGTTCTTAAAACCTAAACTAAAACAAGGTTACTCAGGCGTTAAAGACAAGGATTCTATGATATTTTTTAATTTTAGAACAGATCGACCTAGACAATTAACTAGTGCGATTGTTGAAAAAAAATTTTCTGGATTTAAAAGAAAGATGAAAGAGGTATTTTTTGTTGCAATGACGGATTATTATAAAGGTATGAATTGTAAAGTTGCTTTTGAAGAACCTTTGATAAAAAATACTCTTGGTGAAGTTGTTGCTAAAAATAAATTAAAACAATTTAGAATTTCTGAAACTGAAAAATATGCTCATGTAACTTTTTTCTTTAATGGCCAGGTTGAAAAACCTAATTTATATGAAGATAGATTCTTAATACATTCTCCTAAGGTGGCAACATATGATTTAAAGCCTGAGATGAGTGTTTATGAAATTAGAGATAAATTGGTACCTATATTGAATGAAGGAAAATATGATTTGATTGTTGTTAATTTAGTTAATAGCGATATGGTGGGACATACAGGAATTACTTCTGCGATAAAAAAAGCAGTTAAATGTGTTGATGACGTATTGGAAGATGTTGTTAAAGAAGCTTTAAACTCAAATTATGTTTCTTTGATTTTTGCTGATCATGGGAATGCTGAAGATCAAAGAACTCAATGGAAAACGTCGCACACTACAAACAAAGTTCCATTTATTGTTGTTTCAAATAAAAAATTAAAGTTAAAAAAGATTAAAGATGCGTCTCTTAGAGATGTTGCTCCAACTGCATTGAAATTATTAGGACTTGCTAAACCTAAAGAGATGAGTGGTAATTCGTTGATTTAAAATGGAAGGGAAAAATTTTTCTGAATCGGGTCTTTTTGAATATGGTGGTTTGAGAAAATATTTGTTGGGTTTGTTACAAATAATTGGTTTGTCTCTTATTGGTTTGATGATTATTTTCTATTTTATATTTTTTAAAGATGCAGCAATATTTAATTTTATTGAGGGAATAATATCTTCAATTTATACTGAAATATCCTCTAGTAGTTTGTTGGGCGTTGTTTATGCTTCTTTTATCGGTGGTTTATTTTTTGTATTTTTGCCTCTTGAAATTTTATTTGGTGTGTTTATAAGAAATAATAATCCTTGGGTAGTATTTTTCATTTTTTTATTTGGTCTTTGTGTTTCATATGGTGCAAATTATTTTATAGGATTAAAATTTGGAAAACTTGTTAAACACATAATTGGGGCTGAAAAATTTTATGAAACGAAGGGCATATTGAATAAATATGGTAAGTTTGCTATTTTTTTCTTTAATGCTTTGCCTTTACCTTCGCAGCAATTAACTGCAATACTTGGTGTTTTCAAATATAATAAGGCAAGATTTTATACTTTTTTTTTAATTGGTCAAGTTACTAAGCTTTTAGTTATAATGCTAATGATGGGTAAGTTATTTTAGGAAATATTTAAAAAGAAGAATGAATTATGGTGATTAATATGAGAACAAAAAAAGTTGAAGATACAAAAAAGATTTTTTCTAAGAGTCATACTCTTTTGAATACTTTTGATTTAAGAGATTTTAAAGGGAAGAAAGTTTTAGCAAAAAATGGTCTTAAGGTTGGAAAAGTTTCGGATTTTGTTATTGACAAATCATATAACATTGTATCTTTGAAGGTTCGAAATTGGTTTAGAACGTTTTATGTTGATACTTTATTTATTGATTCTTTGAGTAATAAAGTGGTTAAACTCAATATTATTCCTGTAGTTACAAATATTGGTAAAAAAGTATTTGATGTTGAAGGAAGATATGTAGGTAAAGTTGTGGGTCTTGTTAAAACTAATGATAAGAATGAATTTAAAGGTTTAATTGTGAAGAAGCGTTTTTTCTTTAGAGGAAAGACAATAAATAAATCAGACATAAAAACGAATGATAAAAATATTATTTTAAAAATCGAACATGTGAATTAATATGAAAACTATAACTTCAGACGATATTTTAGGAAAAGTTGCATTAGATACTAGTGGTGATGAACTTGGTATTGTTACTGAATTACATATTGATAAAGAAAATAAAACTATAACTGGCGTTACTATTGATCAAGGATTTATGAAACCTTCTTTATTTATTGGAATTAAACATATTTTAAAATTTGGTATTGATTCAGTTATGTTAAATAAAGTTCCTTATGAAAAAATAAAGGGATTGAATGTTTTGGATGAGCGAGGGGAACTTTTTGGATATGTTGATGAAGTAATTGTTAAAAAATATAAAATTGATTCTATTATTGTTAGTAAAACTAAAGTTTCTTCTAAAAAATATATTATAACTGGAAAAGATATTGATAAGATTAGTTCGGATGTTCTTTTGAAAAAAGGATTTAAAGCTAAATTAAAAGAGTAATATTATGATTCAAGATTTAAAAGGAATTGAAAGGAAAACTCCGACTAATGAAATTTGTGTTTCTGAGTTTGAAAAAATTAGAAAAGATTGTTTGGTTTTTGATGTTAGGTCTCCTTTGGAATTTGATGAGTTTCATGTTATTGGAAGTATTAATTTGCCTTTGTTGCAAGATGAAGCAAGAAAAATAGTTGGAACAATATATAGGCAAGCAGGTCAACAGGAAGCAGTTAATCAGGGGTGGAAGGAGTTTGAGAAAAACTTTAAAGAGTTGATTTCTAAAGCGAAGATGGAAATTTCTAAAAAATCGAATAAAAAAATTATTGTTTATTGTGCTCGTGGTGGTATGAGGAGTGGAATCGTAACTAACTTACTTGAGCATCTTGGATATGAAGTTTATAGATTGATTGGTGGGATAAAAGAATATAGGAATTCTTTGTATGGTTGGTTAGATGAAATTTTAGATACTTGGAAACCTAAATTCGTTGTTCTTGAGGGTATGACTGGGACTAGAAAAACTGAATTTATTCAAAATTTAAATGTGGATAAATTAGATTTGGAGGATTTAGCAAATCACAGAGCTTCGACTTATGGTGGTGTTGGTTTAAAAGAAAGAAGTCAAAAAATGTTTCTTTTTCTTCTTTATGAAGAATTACTTAAATTAAAAAATTGTGATAAAGTAGTTGTTGAGGGAGAGTCTAAAAAAATTGGAAAAATATTTTTACCTGAGAAATTGTTTGATTTGATGTTATCTGGAGATTTTGTTCATGTTGTTGCATCAAACGATGTTCGTATCAATCACGTTATTAAAGAATATTGTTCTTCAAAAGAAAAAGTTGAAGAGTTGATAGCATTAACTCCTAGGTTGGTAAAATTTATTGGGAAGAAAAAAGTTGATGAAGTTGTTTCTTGGTTTGAAAAGGGAGAATATTATTTAGCTGTTGAATTTTTGTTGTTGGAATATTATGATAAAGTTTATAAAAACTTTGCAAAAGAGTATGTTTTTGAGATTTCTACTGATGATTTAAAGATTGCAAAGAAGGGATTAGAAGAGTTCTTAAGTTAAATTTATAAATAACTTCTATATTTGCAATCGCACAATGAAAACTGAAAAAACTAAATTGAGTTATGAACCAATTTTATCTGGTTTAACTAACTCATACAGTATTTTACCTAAAGTTGAAAGACAAATTGCTAAGAAATTGGCAGGCGCATATGTGAACGAAAATAGTTTCACTGAATTTGAACAAAAATTCGTATCTCAATTGAGAGAAGTAGAATGCTATGATTGTCATTCAGACTACACAAAATCTCAAATTCAAAGAATAATTGCTATTGTTGAAGAACGAGGAATACGAAAACCTGAAACAGTTAAAAAATTATATTCTGTTAAAAACAATATTGAAACAGTTATTCTTGGAAAATAAGTTAAATTTATTAATTATTTTTCTTTCTCTTTTTCTATGGCTTTAAGAGGATTTGAAAAAATTAGTAAACACGTAGATAACTCCGACATAATTTTACCTAAACGTTCAACAAAACATTCTGTTGGTTATGATTTTTTTCTACCGCACGATATTCAAATTCCTGCTGGAAAATTTGTTACAATACACACAGGTATAAAGTCTTTCTTTCAACCTGACGAGGAATTATTTTTTTACACTCGAAGTGGCTTGGGTTCGAAGAAAGGTTTAGTTTTGAGGAATAATGTTGCTGTTTTTGAATGTGATTATTACAACAATTCTGGTAATGAGGGTGAAGCTATAATTACTTTGTTAAATACTTCTGATGAGGAAATTATTCTTAAAAAAGGAGATAAATTTTGTCAGGCTGTTTTCCAAAAGGTTCTTTTTGGTGATGATGAAGTTGAAGAAGAGAGAAAAGGTGGTTTAGGACACACGGGTAATTAAATATATAGGTAAATTTTATAAACTTCAAAAATTTAAATTCCCTTAAATTGACTCAAGAGGACAATTATCAATTTGATTTGATGAAAAAAGACCTTTCTAGAGTTTCTTATGGCACAATTCACATGGCCTTAGCTTATCTTCGAAGTTCAAAAAGTTTTGGAGATTCTGATTTTTCCGAATTAAAAGATAGATTTAAAGAAGGAATTGAATTGATTGTAAATCGTTGTTCTTCGAAAAATCTTGTAGGAGATTTGAAAGAATTGCGAGAATATGCTTTAAAATTTTCTTGGAATGAAGAATCTTCGATAAACCAGATAAGGGACAGGTTTAAGGCTTTTGAGGCTAAATATTCTTAGTAACAACATTTAAATAATCTTATTTTCTACACGATGTTATGATTTTTAAAACTAAGACTGCAACTATGCCTTTATTGGCTACAAACATTGTTTTCTTTGTATTTCAATTAATTTTCACAGGTTTTACTGAGGCTCTTATGCTTTCTACTGCGGATATTATTACTCGTCCGTGGATTTTAATTACATCTATGTTTTTACATAGTGGTTTTGGGC
>JAQUYS010000055.1 GCA_028691765.1 Candidatus Nanoarchaeia archaeon
CCATGTCAAAAAGAACTTCTTCTAATTCGTTTATAGTTATGGTTTTACCTAAAGCTTGATTAAGTTCTTTATGTGAAATATCGAATACAACCATTTTAATCTAACCTCGGTTGGGGTGTTTTGTGTTTTGAGATCCAATCAAAATTAACTTCTGCACCAACCATGTCTTTGGGCATTATGTTATTTAATAATGCGGCTACTCTTGTTCCACCCATTCCCCACGCAATAACTGATTTTTTTATTCCATATGGTGCCAATGATTCTGGTCTGAAAATTCCTGAATTAATTAAAGCGTACCATTTTTTCTTTTTTTCATCGTAATAATGTGCTTCCATGCTTGGTTCAGTGTAGGGATTGTATGTTGGTTTGAATCGGATTTTCGTAATTCCAAAACCTTCAAAGAATTCTTTAATCATTCCCATTAAATGAGGAAGTCCTAAATTATCGCCCATAACAAATCCTTCTACTTGTACGAATTCTGCTAAATGTGTTGCGTCTGTTGCTTCATTTCTAAAATTAGTTGCTATGTAGAAATATTTGCAATCTTCATTTATTCCTTCTCCAAATTTTCTAAATGTTGCAGCAGTTGAATGTGTTCTTAGAATTAATTGTTTTGCTTTTTCTTCATCCCAAGGTTTACCATAACCTGTTGAACCGGTGTTTCCTCCATTTTCATGAACTGCTTTTACTGATTTTACAAATTGTTCTGGCAATGTGGCTTTTCCATCTACATAAAATGTGTCTTGTACATCTCTTGCAGGATGATCTTGCGGAATCCACATTGAGTCCATGCACCAAAATGCACTTTCAACTAAAGGTCCGTCCATTTCTTTAAAACCCATACTCAAAAAAACATTTTTGATTAGATTGTGGACTTCAGTTACAGGATGTCTTCTTGCTCCACTTATTTCAGGAACAGGACTTTGAATATCATATGTTCTGAATATTTTATTTTTCCATTCTCCAGATTTTAATAAATCGGAGGTTAATTTTTCTTCTATGTTTGTTAAGTCTAATTTTGCTTGTGTTAATTTTTTACCTAAGGGTGTTAAATTAATTGTAGTAATTTTTTTATCTATTACTTTTAAGAAATCTTTTCTTTTTTGCAAATCTTCAATTATTCTTTTTTCATCTGAAGAAAGTTCTAATAATTTTAAGGGAAACTGTTTTTTTATAATTTTTTGTTCAGGTGATTGTGTTGACAACATATGTTTTCCTGCTTCTGTAAGGGATAATTCTAATTGATTTTCTTTTTTTGTTACAATTATTGCATTTTTACTTTTTAAATTTCCTATTGCAGACATTATTTCATTTATAGGTAATGTGTCTGAAGAGATTTCTTGAGGTGTTTTTGAAGAAGTTTGTAATTCTTTTAAAATTCTAAATTCAGGTAAGTCAAATCTATGAGCTAATTCTCCATTGGTAAATAATTGGACTATTTTTTCTGAAGCAATTTCGGTTATTGCAATGTTTCTATTACCTAGCCATAAAAGAGCTCTTCTTATTTCTACTTCTTGAAGTTTAGATGAATCTATCAAGTCTTCTAATAAAATCCTATCTTTAAGATGTGGTAAAACTTTTCTTTCTAGTAAGGATAAGGAGTTTGCTAATTCTTGTAAGTTTTCTTCCATGGAATCCTGTACGAGGCATTTATTTTTATAGTTTTGCTTTATAATGGCAGAAAAGTATTTAAATAATGAGTTATAGAACATGTATATGAAAAAAACAATTTTTTTACTTGTGTTAATATTTTTGTTGGCTAATTCAATTATATATGGTAAGACCGAAACATCTTTGGTTAATGGCTGGGTTGCTCAAGACCATTCTTTTACAACTAAAAGTGGAAATACTTACTCTTTATTTGTTTCAGGAGCAGATTTTAGTGTTAGTGACCCAAGTAAATCTATGTTACAAGTTAAAAAGAATGGTGAATTGATTGATTTCGTTTCTTATGAAGAATGTGAAACAAGTACCTTCTACAAAGTTTGTTATAATTCAATTGATTTTGAACATAAACTTGCAAAGTTAGATCAATATGGTAAATTTCAACCTGCTGTATCTGTAAACATAACTGAATTTGATTATGGTGACGATATAAGTATTGTAAAAACTGTTGATTTAAATGAAGTTAATGAAGGTAAAAATACTCGAGTTAAAATCTTAATTAGAAATACTGGTGAAATTGATCTTGTAAATGTTAAACTTAATGAAGTTTTAGGTGAAGGTTTTTCAGCATTTAAATATTCAGAAGGATTTGAAAACTTAGAAATTACTTTTGATGTTTTGAGAGTAAATGCTACTGAAGAATTATTTTATTACGTTACTGCAGGGAATTCTACTGGAACGTTTGTTACCAAAATTATTTATGATACTCAATATTTTAAAAATCGGAAAGCTGAAGAAAAAAACATTTCGATAAGTGTTGTACCCAAAGTTGTTGCAGTTTCAGATGCAAACTCAAATGAAGATAATTCAAGCACAGAGAATTCATATTCAGAAAACACAAATACTACTAGTTCAGGAATGGTTAAAAACACTGGCGGAACAAAAGTTGACCAAAATATGAATTTTTGGCAAAAACTTGTTGCTTTAATAAAAAGTTTCTTTTAAAGCATAATTAATCCAGTAACTAAAAGAATAACTCCTAATGCAATTGCACTTACTGCAATAGTTTCATATTGATCAATAGTTTGAAAGAAATTTATTAACCAATCTTTTGAATTATTGTATATTTGTTCGAAATCCATAGAGTGTTTGTGAAACTAGAACTGTTTTTAAGTATTTTGGTTTAAGTCACTGAAGCTTAACTCACTTATCCTAAATAACTTAATTGCTTTCTCTGCCAGTCACACTAGGCAAAACGTAGCGAGTATAAGCAAAGCTTAACTCACTTATCCTAAATAACTTAATTGCTTTCTCTGCCAGTCACACTAGGCAAAACGTAGCGAGTATAAGCAAAGCTTAACTCACTTATCCTAAATAACTTAATTGCTTTCGCTTAGATTCAACTTCAGCTTTTTCAGAAGCTTTCATTAAGTTTTTTAGTTTTGCTTCAGATAATTCTGCTTGTAATAACAATTTCTTTGGATCTATTTTCAAACCAAATAATTTGTCTAAGAATTCTATTACTTTCGCTGCGGCTCTTGAATCTGGTAAATCGGTTTGTGTTGGAGCGAATATGCAAGAAAGGGTTTTTAATTTTAATAATAACGCTGCGGTAACTCCTAATACGACTGATTCGGTTATTGGAATTGCACCTAATTTTTCAAACTTTTTGTTATTAAAACAATATAGTGTTTCTGTTGTTGGACCAGTGACTCCTTCAATTGAAAGTATTTCCTTTATTCCTAATGTTTTTACAAGTTTAGAAATTTCGTCTGCAATTACCCATTCGTACCCTTTGACATTGATTAAACTGTGTAAAAGCAAGATGTTCTTTTCTTTGTTATGTAATAATCGTATTGGCGGTAAAACTTCCCCTTTATGTATTGCAACGGTTGCAGGTAATTCCGGAGAATCCACTGTGCCTATTACTTCAAATTTCATATTTTCTATTAAAGATTCTATAACTATGTTTCCAACAAGACCAAATCCCGGAAATCCTGTAATAAGAGTGGAATTCTTAGGTTTTTTAAGAATGTTAAATTTCAATTTCGCACCTCTGCCTATTTTTATTTTTAAATGTTTTTAAATGTTACTATGATGCTTAATAAGAAAATATTATAAATAAATTCATATTTAGGTCTTTTTAGAGGGAAAAATATGAATGATGGACCTAGACTTGAAGAACCTACGCGGTTGTCAACATCAAAAGCAATTTTATTGTTTTTTGGTGGAATTGCGGCTGTAGGAGCAGCATTATTAACTTATTGTTCTTTAGAAGAACCAACACCTGTTAAAAAAGTAGAACAATCGATAAAAATAGAGAAAACCGTGGATTCTATATTTGCGGTTCAAGATGATTTTTTAAGTGAAGAAGAATTGATGAAGATTCATTCAGTTTATTCTGATTCTTTGAAGAACGAGGTAACTGTTAATAAAGAAGATTTAACTAAACAATTCTTAGACTATTTAACAAATCCTAAATTAAATGTTCAAAATGATAAAGGATTATGGAATCAATTAAAAACTCAAGAAGGAATTATTACAAAAGGAGTTTTAATTCTAGGAGATCAAAGATATACTTTTTCAATCAGAGATTTTTATGAAAAAGAAGACCGAATAGCAATAAGTCAAAGAATTAATGGTACTCAAACTAAAAAAGATTTAAAAACTTATATTGACGAAGGTTTAGATGGAATTGTTAATAAAACTGATTGTGAAGAGATTTCTAAAACTCAAGAAATGTATGATGAGTTTAAAACTAGGGCAATTGAACACTATCAAAAATAATTTTTTATTTTTTTAATTAAATTTATATATAATTTAGATATATTTCTACCTATGTTACTAGAAAATGCTAAAGGAACAAGAGATATCTCTCCGGAAGATCAAATACTTAGACAAGAAATTATAACTTTACTTCAACAAACTTATGAAAAGTATGGATTTATACCTATTGATACGCCAATTATTGAACGATATGATGTTTTATCCGCTAAATTTGCTGCAGGTGAAGAATCTGATGCTATGTCTGAGACTTATAAATTAAAAGATAATGGTAATAGGGAGCTTGGTTTAAGATTTGATTTAACTGTTCCTTTAGCAAGATATGTTGGTTCTAATCATGTTATGAAAATGCCTTTCAAAAGGTATCAGATTGGAAAAGTTTACAGAGATGCACCGATTAAATTTGGACGATATAGGGAATTTACTCAATGTGATGCAGATATTATTGGTTCAAACGATATGCTTTCAGATGTTACTTGTATTCAATTAGCTTTAGAAATTTTTGAAAAATTGGGCATAGATATTGAGATTAAAATAAACAACCGAAAATTGTTCAAGAGCATTATTGAATATTTGGGCGTTAAAGAAGGAAAAGTTGAATCGGCAATGATGACTTTAGATAAATTGGATAAGTTATCTATTAAAGATGTTCAAAAAGAATTGGAAAGTAAAAAAATAAAATTGGATGTTGATAAATTTTTAGAATTATCTTCATATGATTTTTCAAAACTAGATAAATTATTTACAAATAATGAAGGATTGAAAGAATTAAAAGAAATTTTTTCTTATTTTAAAGGAAATAAAAAACTTATTTTTGATGCAAAACTTGCAAGAGGATTTAGTTATTATACTGGAAGTTTATTTGAAATTTATTCAACTAAGCTTGATTCGGCTCTTGGTGGGGGCGGAAGATATGACGATCTTATATCAGGCTATCTATCAGGTAACAGCAAGCAGAATGCGGAAAGCCGTATTTTTCCTGCAGTAGGGATTTCATTTGGTCTTGATAGAATTGTTGATGTAATAAAACAATTAAGAACGATTGAAACTAAAACAAAAGTTAAATTATTCGTTATTCCTATTGGAACTAAAAAGGAATCTTTTGAAATTGCCAATAAATTTAGAGAGGCGGGAATTAATACAGATATTGATTTAATGAATAGAAAACTAGACAAGAATATGAAATATGCTCAGGATCTTAACATTTCTTTTGTTGTTGTAATTGGAGAAAATGAAATTAAATCTGGAAAACTTTCTTTGAAGGATATGGATAAAAGAGAGACGTATAAAGTTACAATTAAAGAAGCAATAAAAATAATAATAAAAGACATCAAATGAAGAAAAATCTTCATCTGACGAAAACTAATCTACTTTTTTCTACATCCTTTTCTTAATCCGTTATTAAAACCTCTTCCTTGTGTTGGCTCATCAGATTCAAATCCTGGTTTGTCGCTTCCGGAACAATATCCTAAACCTCTTCCAGTTTTTGGACCTTTTCCTTGTGGGCCTGTTTTATCTCCGCTTGGCATAATTTCACCCCCGTGTATTTTTATTGCCTTTCCATTAACTAAAGCGTCAGTTATTTTTTCTCTTGCTCTAGTTAAGGTTCTTTGAAATGTTGATTGATGAATTTCCATTAACTCCGCACTTTGAAGTTGGCTCAAATTTTCTAGTTCAGATAATCTTAAACATTCTAATTCGTCTTTTGTTAAAACGACTTCTTCTAACTTTCTTAAAGGAACTCCTTGTGGTTTGAAGTAGGTAATTTCTGG
>JAQUYS010000056.1 GCA_028691765.1 Candidatus Nanoarchaeia archaeon
TTAATAAATAGGAAAAATTATTTATTAACCTTTGCGTTTATGTGAATTTTGTTTATAAATAGCTTAAAAATAAACTTTTTATAATTAAAACAAAAAGAAATTTAAACCCCTATTAGTTTTTAAAAAAGGGAATATTTAAAAACCTGTTTTATTGAAGATTATTATGAAACTACCTAAAAAAACAAATCGTTATTGTCCAAAGTGTAAAAAAAGCACAGAACAGAAAATATCTTTGGTTAGCAGTGGCCATAAAAGAGGAACTTTAACAAGGGGTTCTATTTCAAGAGCAAAAAAAAGACATGCTATGCCTGGTTTGGGAAACAAAGGAAAGTGGGGTAGTAAGAAGGCAGTTAAATCATGGAAAAGAAAGTCAAAAACAACTACAAGAAAAGTCCTTTTATATACTTGTAATGATTGTAAAAAGAGTACACAATCTGAATCAAGGAGGGTAAGTAAAATATTATTTGAATAATGGCACAACCACAAAAAAGAAAAAAGTTTTTTGAAATAGAAAATGATTTTTTAAGTGAGAAGCATGAAGCTTATGCAATGGCTATTGAAGATTTGGATGGGAGAAGAATAAAGCTTGATATGACTAGAAAAGCAAAAGGAAAAAGTGTTGATATGGTCTTTAAAATATCTGTAAAAGACCAAAAAGCAGGTGTAGAACCAATTAAATTAAGATTAATGCCTTATTTTATTAAACATATGCTTAGAAAGAGAATAAGTTATATAGAAGATTCTTTTCAGGCTCAAACTCAAGAAAGTAATATTATTATAAAACCTTTTTTGATTACTAGAAAAAGAGTATCTCGGGCAGTAAGAGCAGAATTAAGAAGATCTGTAAAAGAAATTATTTTAGAAAAAACACAATTAAGAGATAATCGTTCTTTGTTTAAGGATATTTTAACAGGAGATTTTCAAAAAGAATTAAGTTCAAAATTAAAAAAGATTTATCCTTTATCTCTTTGTGAAATAAGAATCTTAGAAGTTAAGGGAGATATAACTAATAAAAAAGAATTAGAAAAAATTAAAAAAGAAGAGGATATCCAAGAAATTTCTCAAGATTTAAAAGAAGCTGATAAAGTAGAAACTAAAAAAGAGATTAAGAGGGTAAGTAAAAAACAAAAAGAGAAAAAAGAGTAAGATGATCGAGCATTGTTTAGTTCTTATAAAACCAGATAGTATTATGAAGTCAATAACAGGAGATATAATTAGTTCTCTTTCAACAACAGGTTTAGAAATTATTGGAATGAAAGTTATTTCTGTTTCAGATAAATTAGCAAGAGAACATTATAAAGAACTGGAGTTAAAAAAACCGCAGGTTTTTGAAGAAACCATTAAGTATATTACAGGGCAATTTCATATTAAAAAAGTAATTGCGATAATTTATTCAGGAGAAAATGCAATTGAAAAAATTAGAACAATTACTGGTCCTACAAATCCTGAAGAAGCAGATCCAACTACAATAAGAGGCAAATATGGAAGAATTAATTCTAAATTAAATATTATGGAAAATGTTGTTCATGCATCTGATAGCTCTGAAAATGCAGAAAAAGAAATTAAACTTTGGTTTAAACCTACTGAGATAATAAGAGAAATTTATCCTATAAAAGAAATAGAAGAATTAACTAAGATTTTTATGTGGGATTAAAAACATAATTTTTTAAATGAACTTAATTATATAATCTTATCTTGCCTCTATAGCTCAGTGGTAGAGCATCGGTTTTGTAAACCGGGGGTCGGGGGTTCGAATCCCTCTGGGGGCTCTTTGATTTTGTTAAGAAGCCCCATAATTATTTAAAGCTAAAAAGTATTTGTTTTTATGGAAGAAAAACAAGTTTTAAAGGAATACTATAATTTACAGACCTGTTCTCAGATTAGGATTAATAAAATTAAAAATGTTTTAACTAACTCTAGAAAGATAATTAAAAAGGATCTAACTAGATTAAAAATAACTGATGTTACAGCTCTATTAAAATATATCAATAATTCTGATTATAAACTTTGGACTAAAAATGATTATAAGAAAATATTCAAAGCTTTTCTAAAATGGTATTACAAAGAAGAATTTTTTAAATGGAATGAGGATAAACTTTTTAGAGAGGGATTTAAAACTTCTAATTATAAGAAAGCATTTAATAAAAGCAAAATAAATAAAAATACCTTAATTAAACCTGAGGAATTTGAGAAAATTCTTAAAAGACCTAAACCCATAAAAATAAATGCCTTATTAACTCTACTCTATGAATCAGCGTTTAGACCTTGCGAAATTGTTATTTTAAGATGGGAGAATTTAATTTTCGATGATTCTCAAGGTATCTGTAGCATCACTATTCAAAGTCCTAAGACTAAGGAAACAAGAACAATCCCTGTTAAAGATTGTGTAATTCATTTAAAGAGATGGAGGGAACAATTCCAGTTTTTAGATAGAAAAGAACAAGATTATGTTTTTCCATCACAACATTATAGGGATAAGCATTTATCACCTGGAACAATCACAACAATAATTTCTAGATTGTGCAAGGAAGCAGGAATAAGGCATTTATTCCCATACATGTTTAGACATTCTAGAATTTATGAAATTCAAAAGAAATTAGGTGCTAAAATAGCTTGTAGATTTGCAGGGCATAGTTTAGAAGTTTCTGAAATCTATAATCATCTTGATGATTCAGATGTTGAAGAAGCTATGCTAGAAAAGATATTTATTACAAAAGAATTAACACCTGAAGAACAAAACAAAATGGAAAAACAAATTGAAGATTTAAAACAATCATTACATCAAACTACTACTAAAACAAATGAACAGATTAAAATGATGGAAGATTGGCAAATTTTAGCCTTAAAATATATGAAAATTAACCCTGAAGATAAAGAATTACTTAAAAGCTTAAGACCTAAATCCTTTTCAAAGTAAAAAATGTATACAATCCTTTTATATTTTTTTTAAGTTTATTATTTATGGTTAGAATAGAAATGTTAACCCCTGAAGCCAAGAGGAGAATATTAGAAGAACAAGCTATGGTTAGAAGGAAACAACAGGAATATCAAGAGTATCAAAAACAACTTTTAGAACAACAACAAAAACAATCAGAGGTTGCAAGGTGGAGAAAGTATTTCTTAGCTTATGATAACTCCAGAAGGGGGAAACCTTTTGTTCTAGGATTAAATCCTTCAAGAGAGGATGTTCGAATGTATAATGAAGTTAGAAAAGCAATGCTTGGTCAGAATAGTAGTGTCCCTCCAGATATTTTAAATCATTTTAAAGGAGGAATGACTAAAAGCTTTAGTAGTAGCCCATCTGTATTTGGTTTAGATGTAGGTCAGAAATCAACAATAACTACTAAAGATAAAGAGGGCAAGGTTATCAGATTTGAAGAATACAAAAAGATTTTAGAAGATAAGAAACCAGTTATTCAATATTCCAAAACAGATTATGTTTATAGGCAACAACCTGAAACATCGGTTACAAAACAATCTGCATCAAAACAAACTCAAGGAGTTATTATTACTCCTAAAACAATTAGAACATCATCTCCTACATCAGTAGGTGGCGGAGGTGGTGGGGGTCGTTCATCAGGCGGTTCTGTTTCATTATCTTCAATTAAAATACCTAATGTAGTTAAAAATAATGTTCAAAAGGTAATTAATACAGGTTCTAATTTAATCAATGTTGTTTCAGGCGGTTCTATTGAAGAAACTAAGATAAACAAGCTACAAGTTGAACAAAATAAAAGAGTTGAACGATTTAATGAAAAGTATGGTGGGAAAGAGTTAGACGAAGATACTTATAAACAAGCAGAGAGAGAATTAGAATTTTTAAAAGAAGGACAAAAAGTTATAGATAATAGGTGGGATTCTTTTATAGATTCTACTGCAAATAAAGTTAATGATTTTTATAAGACAATTAATAAAGATCTTTTTTATGGTTCAGATAAAAGAATGACAACTGAACAACAAAGATTATTAGATGAAAAAAATAAAGTAAATCAATCATTTCAAAAAAGACTTCAACAAAATATGCCTATAATCCAAAAATATCAAGAGGACAATTTAAAAAAAGAAAGACAATTAAATAATTTAAATATGAGAAACCCTGTTGATTGGATTAATGGTATTCGATTACAAAATAGGATTGATAACAACAATAAAAATATTAATACATTATTACAGGGTAGAAAAATAGTAGTTATGGCAGAACCATTACCATTTATCCTAAAGGGTTATTTACCAATTAACAAAATTTCAAAAGTTTCATTTTTATCTCATGGTAGAAAATTACCAAATGGGGCTTATTTAACTACTACTCTCTACAAAACAAATAAAGGTGGAATCGGAATAGGGATTAATATTGCAGTTAAGGGTTATGAAGGGAAAATTACTAGTTTTGGTGTTACCAGACTTGGAAAAATAGTAATGACACCAGTTACTAGAACTATTAAAATAGTTAATTGGAGAAGTATACTAACTGGTTCTAGAGGTGTCGCTAAATCTAAAGGGTTTAGATTAAGCCAATTAATAAGGGCATCTAAATTTAAGAAGGTAATACAACCTTCATTTGAATATGCTAAAAAATTAAAGGTAACTCAAACCTTTGGTATTGGTAGGTCTATTTCTGTAAAAGAAAAATCTTTTAATTTTGTAAAATTAATTGCAAGGGTTACTCCTAAATTAAAACAGAAAGGGTTATCTGTTCAGGATTTTGCTTATATAGCAAATAATATTCCTAGAAAAAGGCTTAATTATATTGCAGGTAAAACTATAAGTACAAAAGGAAGAAGGACAGAATTTGTTGGTATACTTAAAAATTGGGCAAAAAAAGGCGGTGGAAGTGGTACAAAAATCACATCAACTAATAAACAATTAAACGAGTATTCAAGAGCATTAGAAGAAGTCGTTTCATCTGTAACTAATGAATTTGCAAAGATAGAATCTAAAACAATAGGCACTAAATCCGCTTTAATTGGTGCTACTATTCAAAGTTTAGGCGGAAAGATACCAAAAACATTAGTTGCTAAAATAAAATTAGAACAACCATCTAAAATTAATGCTACTACTCAAAATGTTATAAAAACAAAACCTACAACTAGAACATTAGTTGAATCCAGAACAGGAGTTCAAACATTAACTAAAAATCGGCAAGAAATTAGATCTATTCAAATGCAAATGAATTATAATCAAAGCAAGATTAATCAATTGAATAATACATTAACTAAGACAAAAAATCGAACATTGCAAAGACAGAAAATTAATCAAATATCTAGAATTAGAATTCAACAAAGACAATTATTAAAACTGTTAACTAAGTTAAAAACGCAACAAAAATTGTTACTTAAAACAACTTTACAAGTTAAAACTCCATCAGTTCCAATGGGTAGTATTCATTTAGGTGGTTTTTATTTTAATCTTGCTAAGGGTGATTTTAAAAAGAAAAACCTTAGTAAATCTGTAATGGGTTACTATGTTTTGATTAAAAGAAATAATAGATTAATTAAAACAACACCTAGACCTTTTGAATTGTCTGGTGCAAAAGATTATCTTGCTTATTTAATCGACCATAGTTTAAGTAAAACTGCTTTTATAATCCCTGATGGAAAAACAAAAAATGTTTATGTATTACCTAAAACACAACAAAACTACTATCAAAAAGCTAGTCATAAATTAAGACCTTATAGAATAAGATATGGAAAAAAGAAACAATTAGTTAATGGTTATATTGAAAAAAGAAAATATGGTTTAGATACTGCTAACGAGAAAAGGGAATTAAAACTTTCTAAGAGGATAAATAGGAGAACTGTTAGGAGAACTACAAAGAGAAAGATAACTCCTGCACAAAGAAAAGTTTTATTAAAGAGATTGGAAAAGGCTAGGGCTGTGAGAAGAAGAACTACTACTCCTAGAAGAACTACTATTAAAGTAAATAGTAGTCCTAGAATAAAATCTAAGAGGAAAATATCACCTGCAGAGAGAAAAGTGTTGTTAGCAAGGCTTAAAATGGCTAGGAGAGTGAAAGCTAGGGGTCGTTTAATGAGATCTAGATAACCAGTTAGGAAGAAGGAATATTCCTGATTATGCAAGGGTTGAACTTAATCTAAGGAAGGAAGA
>JAQUYS010000057.1 GCA_028691765.1 Candidatus Nanoarchaeia archaeon
AGGTTAAAAAGATTCTAAATAATTAGCGTTTGGAAAAGAAATATTTATAAATGAACTTATTTTAAGTTAACACATGGTAAAAGGTGAGTTTATTCTTAAAGCAAGTTTTGTGTTAGTTTTGTTGTTATTAAGTGTTAATTTAGTACATTCAGATACAAGTATTTGTGGAGATGGAAATACATATGGTGGGGTTTGTCTTGTTAATCCTTTGCCCGAAGGAGCTAGCTGGACTTGGACTCCTTGTGACGAAATAGAACGTATTTTTGTTAAATATGTGGATCTTATGCCTGATCCTTGGCTTACTTATGGTGTCGGTCTTTGCAATCAATACGGTTGTAAAAATGCAGGAATTACAGGAGTATTTAATCCTTTTGCGGTTACTTGTGATAATCCCATGTATTCTTGGACAAGAGACGATGCATCTTCTCCATGTATTAATTATAATGAAGCAAATTGTTATACTTCACTGAGTGCAGATCCTAGATTTTGTAATTATGTTTACGAAGAATGCGATAATGCGGAAAATAATGTGCCTTATGAAAATAGAAATGATTATTTTATTGAAGAAAAATGTATTGATGATTGCACCGTAGCGAAAAATTATTGTGGAAATGACGAAATAGACTACACATATTATGACGGAACTAATTGTGAATATGGTGAGGAAATTTGCATTTGGAGAGAAATACAGTGTATTGTGACCGAAGAAGCGGAAGAACAAGTCACTAAAGGAGGTTCAGATGATGGAGGATCATGTGGTTATCTTTTTTGTTATACTTGTGGAAATAGCGTTGCCTTAGAAGAATGTGATGAAGGAAGTGACAATTTAGCTAGGGGAAGTGGGTCTTGGACAGGAAATATTCCAAAATGTTTGGCAGATTGTACCAAATCGTCTTATTGTGGTGATGGTGTTTGTGATTGGGGATATGAAACTTCAAATAAACAATCAACTAATTATTGCGCAGATTGTTTTTGTGGTGATAAAATTAAACAAGAAGGATGTTTATCTCTAAAAAATTATTGTTCAGAAATTAACACAGATTATATATGCGATATGTATGGGACTGAACCATTAATAGATGGAGATGGAAATGAACATTATTGTGAATGGAAATATATTGATGATAATTATTTAGAAGTAGATATTACTGAAAATCCTGGTGCGTGTTTTGATTTAGAAGGATTTACTTGTTTTTCTAAAGAAAAAGATGCATGTATTGCCATGTCTGATTATTGTATTTGGGGTGGTGAGGAATGCGATAAAGTTGGAGACTATGCAAATGTGTTTGGTTGGTGCGATGGATCCTCTGAAGAATGCAATTATTGTTGTGAAGACACATGCACAATTAAAACAATGACTCCTCCTTCAACGTGTTCAGATACAGATGCTACAGGAACATATCCAAGTGGAGAAAACTATTATGTTTTCGGAACGTTAACTTCAAATGACGCAACAACATTTAATGATACTTGTTATAAAAACGAGTTAACCGAACAATACTGTTCAGGAGAAATTCCAAATTCAACAAAAGTAAATTGTGTTGATATGGGTGGAACTTGTCTAAATGGAAAATGTACTTGTGATTGTCCTAGAACAGGCTTCGATTCTACATACAAATATTGTAACTATCAAAGAACAGGTTACACTGGTACAAAAACAACAATAATGTCAAATGATTATCCTTTAAATATAAATGATCCAACAGCAAACACTTGTTGCGATAGCGCAAGTAAATGCGTTCTAAAAGGAATTGGTACTTGTCTAACTGAAGGTACTCCTTGGGATTATGGTTCAATAGGAAAATTTACACACATCTGTGACGATGGTATGTGGGTAGACTTCGATTCAACTCAAGCAAATTGTAATTTATTTGGAAATGGTGCAGAATGGGCTCCAGGAGGAGTTTCATTCGCAAGTACTACTGCTTCATCAGGAGATGTATCTGCTAAAAGTATTGAACTTATTCGAGTTGGAGAATACAACAAAGTTGGAGAAATGGAATGTTGTGGTGACGATGATAACGAAGAATTAGTTTCAACATACTGTCCGAACTCAGAAACAAATAATATTCCTACATGTTGTCCAGACAACACATATAAATTAATTAACGGACAATGCGTTAAAGAATGTCCAAGCATAGAACGAACGGCAAAAGTTGTAATCGATGTACCAAGTGATGAGGATTTGCTAACTACTATAAACCTATTATTAAAAAGCGAGAATGAAAGTTTAGGATGTTATCCATCAACAGATACTTGTTCAAACTTTGTTGTGAACTTAGCACCAATAAATGTGCCTTCACCAACGCCGTATGCATATTGTGAAGATGGCCAAGGAGTATTCCAATCAGGAACAAGTGACGACATAGTTGTTACTGATACAACAACAACTTTAAAATCCAACCCAATCACAAATTGTGAAAAAACTCAATTCTGTGTAGAAGAAGATTTATATTCAGAAAATTTAAATGCTTTACCTGGAGACTTGGAAAACTTTTTAGTATTCACAAAAGGAACCACAACCAAAGGATTAGTTAAATATAATCCATTAAAATTCACTATTGATCAAAAAACAATTGCAACATACAAAACAGGAACAAACTGTGTCGCAACAAATTGTGAAATGAAATCAATACCTGTTGTACAAACTGCAACTTGTTATCCAACTTGTGAAGTTAATTCAACCAATTGTTTTATCACATGTATAAATGAAGAACCATGGACAAAGTTTGTTTTCGACGGTCCAGGCTGTACTTTAACAGGAGATTCATGTGTTGTTCAAGATTTAGTAATTGAAGACTACACAGTAACTAAAGGACTTGCAGCTCCAAAAGCAGGAGATGATCCCTCTGTAGACAATGGAAGAACTCCAACAGAAATTTATAAAATGTATTCAACTTCATTCAGTACAGAAACTTTCTGTATTCCTTCAAACGAAGATTGCATAGAAGAAGCAATTTGTGTTTCACCAAAAACTACAAATGTAAAAGGAGAATCTGTAGATCAGAAAATGAAGATTTACGACTTCTACGGAAATGAATATGTTCAAGCAGTAGTCAGCCCACATGCATCCGTAACAGGCGGAGAATACTGGTGCTCAGATGGTTATGAAATAGACACAATTGTTCCCGGAGAATTCGTTTGTAAAAAAATTGAAGATGTTTGTGCTTGGGGAACGACAGACCACTTAACACCTAATTGTGATTGGAACAATATGTTGAATGGAGAAGATGTTTGGGGATTATACAATGATGAATGTTTCTATGACATAGACACTTCAACTCCAGATCAGTATGAAAGGTCATGTTGTTATTCCACATCCTATGGAGATATTCAAGTATATGAAACAACATCTGTAAAAGTATATTAATTTAGTATTTAAACGGTGGCAAAAACCGTAAAATCTCCGGAAAACATATAGAAAAGAATATAAACTACTTGTGATTTAGGTAATTATGATTATTTATAATCAATCGAACATTCAAACATCCAATTCATTAGACATTTTCTACCAAAAACTTAAACAACTATTCAAAGTAGCCCCTGAAGTAAATATACATATTTCTACTTCTGAAAAGGAATTCAATGATTTATTGAATGAACAAAATCCTCCGCTGTGGAAAATAGGATTTACAAAAGGAAAAACAGTAGTAGTTCTATCTGAAAATTTAATACAATTAAGAAGACCTAATTATACTAATGACGATTTCGAAAAATTACTAAAACATGAGCTAGTTCATGTTTTTATGCATGAATCATTTGGAAAATGTCCTAAATGGTTTGATGAAGGTTTAGCATGTTTATTAGCAAAACAAACAAACAAACCAATTAACGTAGAAATCAATCCAAAAACATTAATCACTAATGAAGATTTTAACAAAGATCCTGAAGCATATAGTAAGAGTAAAAAATTAGTTAAAGAATTTCTGGAAGGTGTTTTAAATGAAATTAAGTAGTCCTATAAGTGTTCATTATGAAATAACTGAAAATTGTAATAATGTGTATTCTGTTGATTAGTTAGATTCCCACAATTTAAGTTTTATACATTTAGCATAACATTCTAAAATATTATTTGAATTTTTAACTAATTCAAATATTTTTTTAAGTTTTACCGAATCCAAATTATTTTTTTTAGCTTCATTTCCAAATAAAATACCTTCGGGAGCAAAAGAAGTGACAACGTATTCGAAAAAATCTTTATTCTTAATTTTTCGTTCAATGGGTTTCTTATAATGTAATGAATGTATCAGTTCATGAATTATAACTTGAAAATCTTTTTGTGGAGTCATCTTCTTAGGAAAACCTCGAGGTAATAAAAGATAAAAATTTCCATAATTTTTTCCAAAAGTCACCCTACTAGAATTACCTAAGCCAACATAAATATCTATTTGTTCAGGGAATTTTTCTCCAAAGAATTCTTCCACATAACTGAGTTTAGAAAATTTAAAACTCTTGATTATTTTAATAAGTTTCTCACAATAAGTATCAAGAAATTCTTTATTATCTTTGAAAAATTTTAAAAATTTATCAAATTCAGGTTGTTCTGAAATTAATGAAATCTTTCTGTGTTTTAATTCTTCTTTCAATTCAACAGAGGATTTTAAAATATTTTTTCTTACTAAATGAGCAAAATTTAGTTCAGGAGATATTTTTACATCAATCATAGATTCATTCCTCTTAGTTGCTCACTTATTCGAGATAAATAATTATCTCTTCTTGTTCCTTTAATTAAAGATTGTTCAACAGAAATTCCAAAAGTACACAAATAAGTGACAAAATCATAATGTACTGCATTTTCCAAGTCTTGTCCATTACAATCGGAATTTTTAACATAAAATTTAATCAAATTAGGAACTTCTTCCACATTACTTCTAAACAAAATTGGTCCTAATTCCCAACTCATCCTATCAAACATGGCTCTTTCGAAATCAATATATTTAATTCCGTTAGGAGTTAGCAAAACATTTCCTTCAATCAAATCTCCATGTAGAAATAATTTAGGCACTTTTTCTCTAAACCCTTCTCGTTCTCTTAAAAATTTCAAAATGTTCTCTTTATTTCCAAAATAAAAATTATGTTTTTTCAATCTTATAAATATTCTTTCAGGAGCAGAATTATAATATAATTCTTCATCTAATTCAGGTATTCGATTTTGCATCATAAAATTTTGTCTTTTTATTAAATCTTCCAAACGCAATTCTGGATTCATATATAGTGCATTCTTCTCATATTTTTGTATTAGATAATCTTCTCCAAAATAAGTATTTTCAAAAATTGGAAAAAAATTCGTTTCATATAATAAAGAATAAACTTTTTTTTCTTTATTTGCCTTTGGTGTTTTTTTGTAAATATATATTTCATTATCTGTCTCAACAAAATAAATTGGATTGTTGGTTGTTTTTTCTCTAGGATAAATTTTACGAGATTTCATATGTGTTGTTTCTTCAAAATCTTTGTTTATTTCTTCAGTTTTCATATATGTCGTCCTCGATTTTTTTAAATAATGCTTTTCTGGCAGAACAATAGTTTAGAAGGACATTAATATTTTGATTGGTTAAAGGACATCCACAATTGCAGATATCAAAATATTCACAATCCGTCTTTATTGTTTTTAATCTATCTTCTAAAAGAGATCCTTTCTTTTTTAGTTCGGAAATAGGTGTTTCATCTACAGTTCCCAAAATAAATTTATTTTCGAAAGGTGCTCGACTACAAAACCGATATTGGCCAAAAACATCAACATGAATAATTTTACTACAACTATTCGCAGAATATTCGCAAATATTGTTGTTTCTAGAAAACATTGAACGAATAATACTTACAAAAGGTTCAAGATGAAATCCACTTGTATCTTCTTTCCAAAGTTCATAGAATTTCAACAATAGATGTGTGCTTTCTTCAGGGGAAGGCTGTAATGAAAGTTCTTCCGTACCCTGACCTAACGCTTCAAATAAATTTAATTGGGCTGCCTTAGAGTATTTTTTTA
>JAQUYS010000058.1 GCA_028691765.1 Candidatus Nanoarchaeia archaeon
TAATTTGAAAATGTGATTTTTTAATATCCTTTTATATATTTCACAATATATTCCAAATTATGTCTAAACATCCAACTCAAGTTGAAGGATTTAATGGTTCTTTGGAAGAATTAGCTAGTTCTATAGGTAATATGACTTATGAAAAAGTTGCAGAATTTACAGAAAAATATGCTCAAGACATACAAAAACAAGCATATGATGATTTGCTTAGGGGAAATATTCAACTTGCAGAACAATTATATTTAATTTCGGATGATTTATATGAGGCCAGCAAAAATTTAAAGAAAGCTTGGAGAATTTGTAAACCTTATATGACTGATGATTAAAGAAAAACCCCTTATTTTAAACATAAACTTTATAAACAAAACTGGAGTTCTCGAATTACTATGGTAGATAGAGTAGGCGGTTCAAGGAGAAAGACACGTTATAAGCTTAAGAAAGATGTTTCCGAAAAAGGAAAAATCAGTATTAGAAAGTATATGCAAAAATTTGAAGAAGGAGATCAAGTAGTTCTGAAAGCAGAACCTGCTGTTCAAAATGGCATGTATCATCCAAGATTCCACGGAAAAAGAGGAATTGTTTCAAAGAATGTAGGTACTTGTTATGAAGTCAAAATCAAAGATTTCACAAAAGAAAAGATTGTAGTTGTACATCCTGTACATCTAACTAAGTGTTAAAAAATGTCAAACCCTGAAATTATAGATAAAAAACCTTTAGGTCTTGCTGAAGTTAAGTCAACTTTAAAAAAGATACACAAAAGAGATGAAGAGTTAACTTTCCGTGGTGGAAAAACTGAAGATTACATAAATGAAGTAACTTCAACCACAGATAAACAAGCTAAAGATGCATTAAAAAAACTCGAAGGTTTAGAAATCGGGAGAATGAAAACTGAACACTGGATTAAAATTGTTGATATTATGCCTGAGAGTGCTGAGCATTTAAAGGTTATAATGAGTGGCTTCAATGTGACATTGAAAAAAGAAGATTTGACCAAAATCGTTGATGCCTTAGATGAATTCCGATCTGTTAAAAAATAGATCTTATTAGTTCTATATCTGTTGAATTATAGCAATAGAGCCTGTTTTAAAATAGGAAGATATAAATACTTCTTACAAATTAAAATGAATATACTTAGATGAGGGAATAAAATGATTGAACCAATAAAGCGAGAAGAAGATGCAATTGTTTTAGATTTTTTGCCGAATGGATACGCTGACGATAATAGACCAAGTCATTTGAAGACTGCGATAGCTCAAGCTATAGGTAAAACTAACATGGCCTTATTAGAATTAATCCCTCGAAAAGATATTTTCTTACAACCATATGAAGAAGTTTATGTTGGAGATGGGAAAAGAGATAAAATTCATCATGTTGCTGGAAAAATACCTGTGAGTAAGTTAACTATAACTGCAAAAGGCGAACTAGAGCATGTTTTAAAAATCATAATTAAAGAACGAGAAAGTGAATTTGTTCAATTCTTTAATAAATCTCAACCACTAAGCACTCGTATGCATTCATTAGAATTGTTGCCTGGTTTAGGTAAAAAACATATGTGGGAAATCGTTGAAGAGCGAAGAGGAGATGATTTTAAGAGTTTCGCAGATATTAAAGCAAGAGTTAAATTAATTCCTGATCCTGAAAAGTTAATTCTGAAAAGAGTTATGAAAGAACTTGAAGGGGATGAAAAACACAAGCTTTTTGTTCATTAAATTTTTTAATTAATTTTATAAATTAAACTTCATTTTACTTTTTCTAATGGAGGTTTATAAAAATGAATGAAATCGATTTAAAAGAATATGATCACAAGGATTTAGTTCTTCCTGAATGTGGAGAATCCAATTTAAAATATCAACGTACAGATCTTCTTGCACCACCCGGTGCTGAAAAAATATGTAGATGTGAAACAAATGATTGCCCATATAAACAAACTATTTACGAGTACGATGATGAAGAAAATGCTTGTTTTTATAGACATACATTAAAACAAATGTTAAATACTTTGGATGAATTTGGTTTGCAAAAAACAAAAAGTGAATTTATTGGTTCTTTAGAAGCTAGAGCAATTACTTTAAAAGAAATAGAAAAAACAGAAGAAAAATTATTTCAAAGTAGAAGTAAAATATTTGTAGCTGTTGCTGAAGAATACAATAAACGAGAAGAATAAATAAGTTTTATAAAAAAATAAAAAAATTCTGCAAGCAGATTAATGGAGTCTATTTCCGTGTGCTTTTTGAGTAGGACGTACTTTTTCAGCACCTTTTCCTTTACTTCTTAAACCTCTGCTTCTTTTACCAACAGATGTTAAGCCACGATAAACTCTTCCTCTAACTTTTGAGATCCAACCCATTGTTTCATCTTTAACAATTTGTGGATGAGATCTATCAACTAAAATTACTTCATACCATAAATTTTGACCATCTTCGCCAACATAATATGAGTTTAAAACTTCACAATTAGTATATTGTTTTGCTACTCTTTCTTCAGCAATTCTTTGATGAGATTTATTTACAACTTTGTGTGGACTGTTATGTTTTGGTCTTCTTCCACCTGTGATATGTTGTTGCATGAATCCACCACGATTAATTTGTTGTCTTACAACTATGAATCCTGGTTTTGCCCTATATCCTAAAGAACGAGCTCTATCAATTCTTGTTGGGTGTTCTATTCGAACAGAAACTGGCTCTGTACGCCATTGTATTAATCTTGCTCTCCAAACATCTCCTAAGTTTTCCTTAGGTTTTTTCCATAAATCTTTTATGTATTTTAAATAACCCATTTTTTGGCCTCCATTGCCGCCTAACTGCGTTCAAAACGCTGCGACCTGTGTACTCTTTTTCCGTTCAGGTAAGCGACTACCCACATTCAGAAGAATATTGAGAAGTTTAGTTTTATTTATAAATGATTTGTTTTTATTTTAAATCCTTTATTCTTGGCAGATACGCTAAATCTCCTGATTTTCTTAATTTAACATACAATCGAGGTTCAATTTCATAAACTTGCCCAGAAGTTAAACCGTTGTAATGTGCAATATAAAACTCTAAAGGATTTTCAAATTCATTTTTTTGAATTTGATCTAGCAAACCTTCTCGAGATAATCGTTTGTATAAATATTTATTTTTATAGAATAATTGAGAAGAAGTCAAACCTTCATACTTTTTTTTATAAATATCTAGAGCGTCTGTTCTTCGGAGTTTTCTTTTAGCCCGTTTTAATTGTTTTTCTGTTTTTGTAAGTTCGTCTATACTCATTTTATATGAAAATTAGTTATTATTTAAAAACTTTAGGGCACAATTCTAGCCAAAACCTTTTTTCGTTCTTCGTAATTCAAAGAATTTCTATAGAGATACCAAAATACATTTTTTAGCCAATCTATCCACTCTGAATCATAAAATTCATAAAAAACTCTTACGTTTTGATTTAATTCATTTTTCTTGAAATTCCCTTTTTCTTTTTCATCTTTTAATCGAACTAAGTTTGAATCAATGATGAATCCTCTTAATGGTTGAAATGTGTGTTTTATTTCTAGATTTTTATACTTTTTTAATAGAGGAGTTAATTTAGAGAGGTTGTCTAAGGAGGCAAAATCTATTCTTGTTAGAATTTTTATATGTACTCCTTTTTTTAAAACTTCTTCAATTACGTCCATTATTTTTATTTTGTTTTCCACCATATTCATGAAGGACATGTTTCCTGAAAAGACGAACAATTCTTCTTTTGTTGAACGAAGTAGAGGGATTAATTTTTGTTTTGATGAAATTGAAGGATCTTTGTATGTTTCATAGAATGCTTTTGATTTATCTTCATCAACATATTGAAATATTTCCATTGGATCAAAATATTTTTTATTGGATTGCGAGATTATCACATTAAATAATTTTTTTTGTACTTCGTCTGCTTGCGTGCTTTCTGAGTAATTGTAATAAACTAATTTTATTGCTCCTTGTGTTCCTTTTCTAAAAGTTTTTGTTTTGATTATTCCGGATTCTTTTTCTATTTTTTGTATGTATCTTTCTGCAGTAACCCAACTTAGGTCTAAATAATTTGCAACGTCTTGAATTAAGCAAGGTTGTTTTTTTATGAATGAGATTATTTTTTCGGAAATAGTTTTTGTTAATACCATGATTATGTGAATTTTAGTGTTGTTTATATATTTTGCTAATTTGTTAAACACTAGGTACTATTTTCTAAGTCAAATATTCAAATATAATAAAACACTAATTATAATTAGGTGAAAAAGATGAAACATGAATTATCGAACGATGCAGAAAATGTTGCAATTCAATTCGACAAATTAAAAGAATTGAGTTTAGAAGAAAAACTAAAAATCATTCAAGAAAATTACCTAACCCAAGGTTGTGATGGAGAACATGTTAATAATTTGGATTTGTGTAGTTATGAACATGGATGTTCTTACAAATTGAATAAGTCTTGCGGTTATGATCATTGCATGAAAGAATTTAAGGAGGAATAAGATGACTAACCATGACGGAAGTGGTGATGCGCCTGGACAAGCAAATCATAAATACAATAAATTAATTGATGATTACAAATCAAAATTAAATCAGTACACAAAAAAGAAAATTCCTTTTGAGGAATTGAAAGACGCGGAGACTAAATTGTGTGATTATTATGTTAATAATTCAAGTGCGTTAAGATTTTATGAAAAAATATTTAAGGAAAAATTAATTTGGCCTGAAGATATTATAAAGAAATCAAAAGAATTTCCTTTAATCAAACCTTTAGATATTGAGAAAATAAAAAAGCGGGTTGAAGAAAGAAAAAATAAAACTCCAAAGAAATACGTTATAACTGGAGGGCCCTCCTCAGGAAAAAGTTGTTTAGTTTATGCTCTGCAACTTCAAAATTTTTATGCCATAAATGAAGTTGCTCAAAAATATATTTCTTTACAACAAGCAAAAGGAATCTCTAAACCCTGGGAAGATCCCAAGTTTGAAACACAACTTTATTTAAAACAAAAACAGCAAGAAGATTTGTACAATGACAAAACTTTATTTTTGGATAGAAGTTTAATTGATGTTTATGTTTATGCACAAATGATGGAACAAGACGTTCCTGATGAATTGAAAAATTTCGTAATCAAAGAAAAGATTTGTCCAAGAAAAACTTATGATAAAGTTTTTTATGTTTCTCCTTTAAAAAAATATGTGAAAGAAGAGTATAGACGTGAATCTGAATCTGAAGCTAGACGTGCGGGAGAAAAGATAAAAAATTTTTATGAGGAATTAGGATATACTGTGATTAGAATTCCGGATGTAGGTATTGAAAATAGAGTAAATTTTATTTTAGAAAATTGTAAATGAGGTAACTATGATGTTATATGAATTGGAAGGAAAATTTGAAGTTGAAGAGTTGGAACAAATTAAGAAAAATATTTTATCAACAAGTTCTCTTTTAGAAAAAGTTGTGGAATATAATATGATTTTTCCTTTAAAAAATAAAAGATATATTCGAGTTAGACAACAAAATGAAAAAAAATTCTTTTGGACATATAAAGGAAAACCTAAAACTTCGGAATTTAATAAACGATTGGAAATTGAATTTAGAATTCCTGAATTTATTTATGATATGTTCTTTAAAACTACCGCTCACATTTATTATGAAAAAGAAAGAGAAATTTATAAACATCCACAAGGAAAGATTTTTTTAGACCAAATTTCCTCCAGGGATAAACCTTTAATGAATTTTGTTGAAATTGAAGCAAAATCTGAAGAAAATATTTCATTTATAAAGAAACAGCTAAATATTTTATCTCCAAATATAACCCAACCTTATTGGCTATTAATAGAATCCAAATATTTATAAACAAAACATAGTCAATTAAAGTATAAAACTCATGAGGGTGTGTTAAAATATGGATTCTCTTATTCAAAAAGCGCAAGAACGTCTAGAAGAACATAATTTTGGTTCAAAACCTA
>JAQUYS010000059.1 GCA_028691765.1 Candidatus Nanoarchaeia archaeon
CCAGCCCGACAATTATTTTATTTGGTTCATTTTCTAGATGGGATTGGCATAAAACAAGTGATATTGATTTATTTATTTATGGTGATGACAGTCAATTCGAGAAATCAAAATACGAATCTAGACTAAAACACGAAATTCAAATATTTAATTTTAAAAATAAAACTGAACTAAAGAAAATTCCAAAAGAATTATTGCAAAATATAATTTGCGGGAATATTTTAAAAGGAAATTTAAATTTTTTAGAGGTGAAAATAAATGGTTAAAGAAAAAACTCTTGAAGAGACATATGAGTTGTGTTTATCTGAAGGAAATTTTATTCCTCAACAAAATATAGATAAATTTAGAATTCAATCAACATTAAAAATAATTGAGGAAGATTTATCTGTAATTGAGGACTTGAAAAATTCTTCTCGATATCACGTTCTTTGTAAATTAACTTACGATGTTTTACATAGTTTGGCTGAAATATTATTGTCTTTAGAAAAAATAAAATCAAAGAATCATCAATGTTTATTTTCATATTTATGTTTAAAGTATCCTCATTTAGAATTATCTTGGGAATTTTTTGAAAAAATTAGAACTAAAAGAAACGGAATTCATTATTATGGGACCATAATAGATAAATCTGAATGGAACAATATAAATTTTCAAGCAGGAATTTATATAGATATTTTGAAAAAAGAAATTAATTCGCTTATAAATAAATATAACAAGTAAATTTAAATCATCCACTTAATTCCTTTTAATGTGAAAAAAGAAACCAAGATACAAGGTAAATCTCCAAATATTTTTGTAGGACATACAAATTATCCTAAAGTTAACGTAGGTTATCTTCTCACACAAAAATATGACCATCATGATGAACCAACTTTTTTTGCAAAAAACAAATTCTCAATACCCCAAATAATTACCAAACGTCAACAATTATTGAATTCAACTATTAAAGCAAATATTAAAGATCCAAATAATTCATTACTTGACTCTGCAAAATTAATTGCAAAAAGTTCTAATCCTGTTGATTCTGAAATAAAAATTAAAAATCTAAAAGGAAGTTTTACAACTGATGCTATTGCTATGCCTTTTGGCCCTAGTGCGGAGCTTCAATCAATACAATTAACTGAAAATATTAAGATGAATCCATTCATAGAAAAACTTACAAGCGATACAGATGTTAAAGCAAAAACAGCTCTTGAAGAACTTTCTAAAAAAAATATTGATGAGCATCAATTAACTAAACTTTTATCTATTGGAACGTTGGGCAAAAATCCTAAATTAGTTCCTACTAAATGGTCCATTACTGCTGTCGATGATACAATTGGTTTAAATAAATATGAAGACATTTTAGATTTTCCACAAATTGATTTTGGAGTTAGAGTTGGACAATATCTTGGGAACAAATATGTTATTTGTTTTTTACCTGGTGCATATTCTTATGAATTTATTGAGATAATTTATCCACACACAAAACATAATTCTACAGATGAATTTAAAATTGAAAGCGATTATGAATTTACAAATGGTAGAAAAGAATATGCTTCTGAAACTGCAGGAGGATATTATGCTTCAAGACTTCCAATACTCCAATATTTATTTTCAAAAAGAAAGCAAGGCAGAGTTATTGTTTTTCGTTGTATTACTGATGATTATACTACTCCTTTAGGTGTTTGGGTTGTGAGAGAAGGTGTGCGAGAATCTTTAAAACATAATGTAAAAGAGATTTCTGAAGAAGATGTTAAAAAAGTAGTTCTTCACTTCTTAAAAAAATACGATATGTCTCAACCAGAAAAAGCAATCAAACAAAGCGTTTTATTAAGAGAAGAACAAAAGAGTATAAAGAGTTGGTTTACTTAGTGTTCCAAACATTAACAACTAAATAATATGTTTTTCCATAAAGCGTTACGGGTATTGATGTTGAACGAAGATTGGAAATATCTACCTTTGTTTGAGGAATATCTCCGACGGAAGCTACATCTTTAGAAACAGTACTAACTCCTTTATTACAACAAACATAACTGTATATGTTTTGTTCATCTTCTCCTAATGAAACTTGATTCTTTAAAGGAACGTAATCACAAAGAGTTGCTATTTGATCTGCAGTTTTGAAAACTCCTCCTACAGACACATCATAATAACTACAATTATTTATTCCATTACAACTTGCTTTACAATAATTTCCAAATGCACCTGTACAATTAGAAGTACATACAAATTCAACAACTTCAATATCTACATGGTTATCTGTTGTTCCTCGAACCAAATTTACTGGCACGAAATCACTATCATAATTTTCACTAACTACAAAAAGAGTTGCATGCCCTGAACTTATGCTAGTTTGAAATAAACCATCATTTCCAGACGTTGCAATTTTTGTTTTTATTAAAGGTGAAGAAGCATAAGAAACATAAATATCTATCCCTGGTATTCCTGCTGCTCTATCGCTACGGAATACCCTGCCTGTTAATGGAACTCCACAATCTACATCTGGACAATTAGCACAACTTGCTGCATTTAATCCATCTGTAAAATCTTCTGGACAAACTCCATCTGAAACTTCGGAATTACAAGCAAAACATTGTCCGCATATTTCTACAGCACCATAACCGTAAACACTTTGAGGTGGAGAGATTCCACAAACTGGTGTTCCTGCGCAGGCACCATAGTTTTCTGCAAGAGATAATGAAGATAAAACTAAAAATGTGAATATTAATCCGAGAATGAATTTTATTTGTCCCATCTACACATTATTAAAATCTTATATTTATAAATATTTCTAATGATTCGGGCACTGGACATTTAGAGAAAAGGTTTATAAATAAGGGCAACTTAATGTATTAAGAGGTAAAAATGGACCTATTCAATACAAAACAAAAAAGACTTGAAAGAGAAAATAAGGCGCTAATTGAGACTTGCGAAGTTTTATCAAATCAAGCAATAATGAAAGATATTAAAAAATCTCTAAAGCAAATATATAATGGTAAATTTTCACCATTATCTAAATTATAAAATGAAGGAAAAATACGAAGTCATTATTTCTGAAAACTTTAAAAAAAAATTTTATAAGCTCTCCAAACCATTACAAGAAAGAGTTCGAAAAATATTGGATAAATTAAAATACATTTTATGTGGTGAAGCACTTAAAGGAGACCTACAAACATTTTATTCTGTTCATTTCGAAAATAATAAATATCGTTTAATTTATCAAAAGGAAGATCATGTAATAAGAATACTTGTTTTACATGTTGGTCGACGAAAAGATGATTTTTATAACAAATTAAAACAAGAATTAGGATTGAAGAACTAATTATTTATTCAAATGTAAGACTCTACCATCAACTTTAAAGACAGGATCTTTGAAAACTTGGTCTAAATGTATTATTGATTTTATGTCTCCACCAAACCAGCCGTTTGAACCTATTGCAACGTGCGCTGTTCCTTTTGTTTTTTCATCTATAATTGTAGCGCCTATTATTCCTGCTTTATCATTTAACCCGATGCCTAATTCGGATATTTTTTTAACGTTGTCTGAGAATTTGGATTTTTGTCTTGCCCAAGTTAGACTTTGTTGTAATTTTAAAGCTTCAGAAGAGGAATTCATCGATATTATTGTGCTGTTTTTTACACCTATACAAACGGGAGATTTGCATAATATTGTTTTATTTAATGTTCTTATGCTTCCATCTATCACGACTGTTCCATTTACAGAATTTTTCGCAGGAGCAATATATGTTTCTGCAGGTATTGAATTTCCTCCTGTTCCTGGTTCTGTATAGACTCCGGATGCTACTCTCGCCGTCATGCCTTTAATTCCTATTTCTAAGTCCGTTCCTTTTTTTGTCATTACGTTTACACAATTTGCATCGTCAAGAATTTTTTTGATTTTCATTCCTTTTTGATGTAGTTGTTTTGCATTTACATTTAAGCTATCAATTATGGATCCTAAGTATTTGTTTGGTAACATTCCCAAACTTGCAGCCGATATGAATCTATGTCCTCTTGCTTTGCAAAATGTTCTAAAACTTTTTCCTAAGTATTTCATGTCTCCTAATCGATTCGACACATTTACTACAATTACACTCTGAGGAGGAAGGTTTTTCATTTCTCTAAGCATTACTTGGTCTGCGCTTTCTCCTCTTGCTTTTGTTGTTTGATAAACTGCGCTGTTTGTTAAACCCATATTGTTTGCTGCTAAAGAAAAGGCGTTTGTTAGTATTGGTGCTAATAAATTTGTTGTTCCGTATCCTTTATCTCCTACTAATAGGACTTGTTCGTTTGTGATTGCTAAGTTTTCTTTTAAGACTTTTTCGAATACTTTTATCGGTACTTTACTTTGGAATTTTGACAAATCTAAACGAAACATACCTTTTTTGTTAAAGTAAGCTTTATAAATATTATTCTGTTCGCGTTAGAATAGGTGAAAAAAATATGCAAAAATTAGCAAAAAGAGTAACGCGTGCTTTATCTAAGTTAAGAGGTAGAGTTAGATTACCTAAACCAAAAACATTCAAAACTGAAGAAGCTGCAAACAAATGGGCAAAAGAACAAGGGTATACTGATTATAAATTAGAAAATTTAAAAAGCACTGAATCCAGTACTAAAAAAATCAGAGTTATTGTTCAAGTTTAATTTTATTTTTTATATCTTTCTTCATTTATCCGGTTGGAAACTAGAAATACTAATTCTCAAATCCAGATTTTCCAATTTATTTAAGAAATTCTTTCAGTTAAATATATAAAACAGAGATAACTCAAAAAAATATATGGGATTATTTGATGATGTTTTAAGTTCTGATCAAAATTTAATAAAAAACGAGGAGTTTTTAGATTATGAATTCTTGCCTAAATTAATTCCTTATAGGGAAAATGAGCAAAAATATTTAGCTACTTCAATTAAACCTTTGTTTAATAATCGTAGTGGAAGAAATCTTTTAATTTATGGTGCTCCGGGTATTGGTAAGTCTGCAGCAGTTCGTTCTGTTTTAAGAGATCTTGAAGAGGAAACAGATGATGTTTTTTCGATTTACATTAATTGTTGGGAACACAATACTTCTTTCAAAATTTTTATTCGGATTTGTGATATTTTGGGTTATCGTTTTACTCAAAATAAAAAAAGTTCAGATTTACAAAAAGAAGTTTTAAAATTGTTGGATACTAAACCTGTTGTTTTTGTGTTTGATGAAATTGATAAAGCTGAAGATTGGGATTTTCTTTATTTTTTATTGGAGAAAATTTTTCATAAATCTATTTTTTTAATTACGAACTATAAATCTTGGTTGTTAACTTTGGATGAAAGAATTCGTAGTAGATTAATGCCAGAACTTGTTGAATTTAAGCAATATAATTTAAATGAAACTAAAGGTATTTTAAAGGAAAGATGTGATCAGGGTTTTGTACAAGATGTTTGGATGAATGATGCTTTTGAAACAGTTGTTAAAAAAACTGGAGAAATAAAAGATATTCGTGCAGGTTTATTTTTATTAAAGGAAAGTGGTTTGATTGCTGAGGAAAAGTCAAAGAAAAAAATAGTTAAAGAGGATGTTGATTTAGCAATAAAAAAATTAAATGAGTTTTCTATTAAAAGCGAAGAAGAACTTTCTGAAGAAGAAAAGTTTGTCTTGAATTTAATAAAAGATAAAAGTGGTTCTAAAATTGGAGATTTATTTCGTGAATATGAATCGTTAGGTGGTAAAATTTCATATAAAACTTTTCAAAGAAAAATTTTAAAACTTGAAGAAGGAAAATATGTTAAATTAACTAAACAAAAAGGTTCGGGCGGAAATACTACTATTGTTGAAAAAGTAAATTTAGGGTGATTATGTGAATTGTGTTGTGTTTGATATTGACACTA
>JAQUYS010000060.1 GCA_028691765.1 Candidatus Nanoarchaeia archaeon
TTTCGATGACAAATTAAAGAAAAAAACAGGATTTAAATATTCTGTAATCAGTTTAATTTCAGCTTTAATTCAAGTTAGTATTTATCTATTGTTCACAGTATTAGCTTTAAATTACGTAGGCATAACCTCATTATTATTAAACATATTATTTATTGCGATAATATTAATTTTATCCATATCTTTCATACTTGCTTTAAAAGATTCACTTCCAAATATAATTGCAGGATGGATAATTAAAAGAAAAAATTTGATAAAAATAAACACTAAACTTTCTCTTGAAAATATAGATGGAACAATAGTTGATATGAATATGTTTGAAGTGCGTATTGAAGCTAAAAATGGAGATATTTTACACATACCTAATTCATTATTTATGAAAACAAAATATGTTAAAAAGAAAAATTAATTTTTCCGTTTAAAGAAAATCGTTCACAAGCAACAATCTCAACTTCTAAAACTTTCCCACTCAAATTTTCGTCAGTCTCAACAAGCACAGAAATATAATTTTCCGTATATCCTGAATTTTTCTCAACAAAATTAACTTTTACTTTACAACCAAAATATTTATCTAAAGGTTTCTGATCTTTAATCAATTTCATCAAACTAGAACTTCTTTTTTTAACAACATCTGTAGGCAATAATTTCATAGACGCAGCAACAGTTCCATTACGAGGATAAAACTTAGAAACATTCACCAAAACAAAGTCCCATTTAGAAATTAATTTAATTGTTTTTTCAAAATCCTCTTCAGTTTCATTAGGAAAACCACAAATTATGTCTGTAGAAAAAGTAATATCTGCATTTTTTCCTTTGATTACATTTAGCGCTTCTTCAAATTCTTCAATAGAATAAGTTCTATTCATTTTTTCTAAAACAGAATTACTTCCACTCTGCACAGGAATATGTAAAAATTTGTAAAAACAATCATGAGTTAATATCTCCCCTAATTCAAAGCTATATTTATATGCAAAATTAGGATTTAACATACCAATACGAACTTTACAATCTAAATTCAATTTAACTATTTCCCTTAATAAATCAATCAAAGTTAAACCCGCATCTAAACCATAACAACCATTATCTTGAGAAACAAGCCAAACTTCTCTTACCCCTTCACTTGATGCTTTTTTAATTTGAAATAAAATTGACATCAAAGAAAAACTTTTCAAATCTCCTCGCGCAAATTTAGTTTTGCAATAAGTACAATTTCCCAAACACCCTTGCAATATAGGAATTTTAGCAATTAATTTATTTTCCCTAAAAGAAGGAAGAAAATTTCTTTCAAAATCTTTCCTGTCTAAAATATGAACAACTTCTCCTTTCAAAGTTTTTTGAACAACATCCACAATCAAATCTAAATTATCCAAACCCAATAAAGAATAATTTTTTAAACGAACATCACAAGGATAACTTTGAGGAATGCAACCACAAATAACAACAGGCTTCTTTTCCTTAGCTAAACGCGAAAAAAACTTATCTTCAGTAGGATTTTTAACAGTACAAGTATTAAAAATAATCAAATCATAATCAATATCAACTAAATCAAAACCCGAATTAATTAAATATTGACTCATAGTTTCAGAATCTGCTTGATTATGAGCACATCCAAATGTTTCAATTTTGATTCTAGGCATAATCTTTAAAAATCTTCTTTTCTTTAAAAACCTAGCCTTTAAAAGTAATAAATTTATATATGTGTACACGTTAATAATAGCGAGGGTTTAAAATGGATTATCTAAAATTTCCTGAAGATTATTTGTCGTTTGATACAGAAGATATATTATCACAATACAGAAGTCTTGCACAAGACATCAAAAAAGCGTTCGATATGGGCGAACAATGGAGTTTTCAACCATTAAAAGCACCAATAGACCAACTGGTTTTCATAGGAGTTGGAGGATCAGCTATAAGTTTTGATTTCTTAAAGGCATATTTAATCCATTTAGGCATAAATAAACCTATTTTTGTAGTTAGAGACTATAATGTTCCAAATACTGTAACTGCTAATTCTCTGGTTTTTGTAGCGTCCTATTCAGGAGAAACAGAAGAAACTCTTAGTGCCTATAAAACGGCTTTTAGAATAACTCAAAATATCTTCACAGTCTCTTCTGGTGGTAAATTAGAAGAAATTTGTAATTTAAACAAAACACCTTTTTTACAAGTTCCAAAAGGATATCAACCAAGAACAGCTGCACTTTCATATTTGTTCTTTCCCTTTTTAAAGGCTTTAGAAAAATTAAGAGTATTGCCTCCTCAAGATAATTCAGTAATACAAATAATGAATACTGTTTTAAAACCAAATTTTAAAGACTTAGCAATAGCTATAAGCGAAAAACTAGTTGACAAAATACCTTTAATTTATTCCTCAAACTTGATGTATCCTGTAGCATATAGACTAAAAACTGCAATAAATGAAAATGCAAAAGTACACGCATTCTCACATGCATACAGCGAATTAAACCATAATGAGTTGATGGGATTCACAAATTTAAAAGCAAGTTATCACATAATCACATTCAGATTCAATCACGACCATAGAAGAATACAAAAACGAATGGACTCCATGAAAGATATAACTAATACAAAAGGAGTTGCAACAACAGAAATTGCTTTAAGTGGAGAAGATTTCTTAACAAAATTGATTTCAGCAGTTTATGTTGGAGATTTAATTGCAATATACCTTGCTCTAAGGTACAAAACCGATCCTTCACCAGTGTTATTGGTTGAAGAGTTTAAGAAGAAAATAGGTCCAGTAATCTTTTAATCCATAAAATGCTTAAATTCAAGGGTTATGGACGGTTTAAACACAATGCCATCTAAGAAAAGATTTATAAACAAAATCTTATTCCTCAAACTGCGCGAAATCCAAGGTTTTGCGGGGTTATAGTGTAGCTTGGTCTATCATCTGTGGTTTGGGACCATAGGACCCCAGTTCAAATCTGGGTAACCCCATTTTAATCAAATTTACAAAAGGTGAAGAACTCACGTTCATCATCTCATAATTGGTTATGAGGTAATAAAAATGGCAAAAAAAACAACATACGGTTCAACAAAGCGATTAGGTAGCCGTTATGGTAAAACTGTAAAAGATAAAGTTGGAAAAATAGAAACTGAACAACATAAAGATCATAAATGTCCTTATTGCTCTAGAATGGCTGTAAAAAGAGAAGCTGCAGGAATTTGGGCATGCACTAAATGTGGTTCAAAATTCACAAGTAAGGCTTACACTGTTGCAAAACTACCGAAATTAAAAGTAGGAACAACTCAAATTTAATTTGTTCAAAGATCGCAAGATTTTTGACAATTTATTTTTAAAATAAAGAGGAATTACCATGACAGAATATAAATGCTTTTCTTGTAACAAAGAAATAAAAGATCAATACATCAAGAAAAAAGTTAGATGTATTTATTGTGGAGCTAAAATAATTTTTAAAGCAAGAACAACTCCAACAAAAGTAAAAGCACGATGAAAGCTGAATGTAATTTAGTTTTAAAAAATTTAGACAAAAAAGAAAAAGAAGATTTAATCAAATTATTTGAATTAGAAGATAAAGAGTTTTCATCAAGAGCAAGATATACTTTAAAAGATTCAGGAGATTTAATTTTTGAATTAATTGCAGATGATGCTGTGGCTTTAAGATCTTCAATGAATGTAATATTAAAAACATTATCCATTTACGAACGAACCAAAAAAATAGTTGATGAGGAATTTGAATGAACGAAGAACTAATACAAAAACTAAGTATTGTTGAACAAAACTTATCTTCAATAATTTCTCAAAAACAATTAATACAAAAACAAATATTTGAAGCAAATAATGCAATAGAAGAATTAAATAAAGTAGACACCGCTTACAAAATTGTTGGACAAGTTATGTTGAAAAAATCGTCCAAAGAATTGATAAAATCATTAGAATCAGAAAAAGAAATTAGTACTGTAAGAATGAGTACAATTGAAAAACAAGAAAAAACTTTAAGAGAACAAATGGATTCATTACAAAAACAATTATTATCCCAAATGAAAAATTAAGGTGAGTTATATGGACGAACAACTTCAAGAATTAATATCTTATGTTTCGGAATTAGAAACAGACAGCAACATTCCAAGAAATGTTAAAGCAAAATTAAATCAAATTTCTAAAGAATTAAAAAAAATGGATCAAGCTACAATGTCTTTAACAATAAATAAATTATTGTCTGATTTAGATGATATTTCTTCAGATGCAAATTTAGATTCTTTCACAAGACAACAAATTTGGAGTATTACAAGCATGTTAGAATGCTTGAATTAATATCCTGTATTAAAATAAATTTTCTTTATATTCACAAGTAATCCACTCATAAATGTCCCAAGATCCATTACAATCATCATCAATAGCCCGATTATAAGAAGAAACTTCTCCTTCTGAATCATATTCGAAATTATATTCCTTATAGATTTTAGTTAAATCCTTTCCTTTAGCATACTCTTTATATAAAATTTCAATTAAATTATTATCTGAATCATAAGTATTTTTTTGATGGAGTTTGTAATCAATTACATTATTTTTATTGTAGTCTCGTTCGATAATTATTTCTTTTTCTCTTCCTTTAGAATCGTATTTAATTTCAACTGCATCTACAAAATCCAATGAACATGAATAAAGTAAAGTACTAATTAAACCAAATTTTAATGTTTGTATGCATCGGTGAAAATTCATCATTTAGAAAAAATTTATTCCGTTATATACATATCGATTAATAAAAAATTTAAATTTTAAATTCAAAATACACAATATATACAATATATGGTTAATCTTATTATACCCTCATACTTTATCACATGTTATATCATACTTTATCATATGGAGGGTAAAATGAAAGAACGAATAACTATAACTTTAGATGATGATTTAATTAATGAAGTAGATCATACTGTTGACGGACAAACCATAAAAAATAGAAGCCATGCAATAGAACTATTATTAAATAAAGCACTCCGAAAAAAAACTTTAACCAAAGCAATACTTTTAGCAGGAGGACCATTAAAAATAGGCTTAGGAAAATCTAAAAAAAGCCCTTCAAATACATTGGTTAATGGACGACCAATAATAATGCACATAATGTATTCTTTAAAAAAATATGGGATAAATGATTTAATAATTGTGGGAAGAAAAGGAACAATAAATCCTTTAAAAGAATTATTCGATAACACAAATTTTAAAGAAAATATAACTTATATTGAAGAACCAGAATATATGGGGACTGCAGGCGCATTTAAACTAGCTTCTGAACACATAACTGGACCAGTTGTAGTTTGCAATACAAACGCTTTGTTTCAAATAGATCTTGATCAAATGTTTCAATTCCACAAAAATTCAGGTTCTATGGCAACAATTTCATTAACCTCTGTTCCAGATGTAAGTAATTATGGAGTTGTTTTATTAAATGGTACAAAAATATTCTCATTCGAAGAAAAACCAAAACATAAAATTCCTTCAAATTTAGTTAATGCAGGATGCTACATATTAGAACCCGAAGTTTTAGAAATGATTCCAGAAGGATATGGTCGATTTGAAATAGATGTTTTTCCTAAACTTGCTAAACAAGAAGAACTTTCAGGATATGTCTTTTATGGAAAATGGATTTATGTAAGTGATGAAGAATCCCTGGAAATGGCAAATAAAGACTGGTGAAGCGGAATGCAGAATAAACACACAGAAGACTGAAAG
>JAQUYS010000008.1 GCA_028691765.1 Candidatus Nanoarchaeia archaeon
TCCGTTTCGTCTTCCATCAGACATTTTTTCCTGAGGGCAAGAACAAACATATGCTTGATTTTCATTAACTAATTTTTCAGCATACTGGTAATATTTTTCCATGTGTTCTGATGCGAATAATAATTCATCTGGTTTTATATCTAAGTAGTTTAATACGTCTTCTTTTGCAGAATCTACAAATTCTTGTGTTGATTTTTCTGGGTTGGTATCATCAAATCGAAATATTACTTTTCCATCGTATTTTTTTGCATAAAGATAATTTATTAGAAAAGACATTGCGTGTCCTAAGTGATTGTATTTTGAAGGTTCTGGAGGAATTCTGGTTATTACTTTTCCTTGTACTGCGTTCGGGAGTTCGGGCAAGTGACTTCTTTGTTCTTGTCTTTGTGTTTTTTGTTGTTGTTTTTCTTCGAAGTAAGAAGGATTTAATTGTAGTAATTCTTTTTGTTGTTGTTCTAATGTTAATGAGTTTATTTCTTCAACTATTTGATTTATTTTTGATTGTAAAGAAGACATGTCTGTTTTTGTTTCAGGATAGAGTTTCACGATTCCTCCAACCAAGGCCCCTGGATTTGCTTTTCCTTTGAATTTTATTGCGTTTTCTAAGGCTAGCTTTCTAATTGTATCTTTTAATTCCATAATTAAGAATAATTGTGATTAGTTTATAAAATTACTGAAAAAATTAGTTTTTACCTGAAAGTATGTAAGATAAACCATTATCTTCTCTTGAAAAAACTTTCAAATCAGTAGCATAATTATGCTCTTTCAAAAATCGTTCATAATTTATTGCTTTTTTTAGTTCGACTGAAGAATCTTTAGTTTTTGGATTTTGTCTTATTAACATCAAAGTATCTAATTTTGATTCACTTAAATAGTTTAAAATAATCTTTTCTGTTGTTTTAGGTAAATTAGTTAAAACTAGTGTTGGTTTTTTATCAGATACTTTTGTATAATCTTCTAAAGTTGATTTAATGTTATCGTGTGTTGCAAATAGGTGATCACAATCAATTCCTTGTTCTTTAAAGAATTCAGTTTCTAATATATACTCAATTCTGTCTTGTATTAATGAAATTATAGGCATATCTTTTTTTGTTAATTTTGATGCTGTTAATAGAGGTATTGCAATTTCACCTATGTTTAAATATTCTGTGGATGAAAAATTTTCTGCAATATATTTTCCTAATTCCACTAAATCGGTGAATAAATCCGCATATTCATTTCTTAGATTAAATGTTAATTTTTTAGGTGACCTACTTAGTTTTGAAGTTATAAATGCTAATTTTAATTCTTCTTGAAAAGCATTATTTAAAGATATAGATGAGTATTGTCTATGTGCTAGAGCTTTACGAAGATCTCTTGTTGAGATGTTTGATTCTAAGTTTAAATCAGTCATTTTAAGAGTAAAATTTGTCTTTATTTATAAATGTTACTACTTATATATGATTAATTGTTTAAATACAAATCTTTAAATTTAGTTGAAATTTTAATTTGATTATTATGGATAACTGCACATATTGTAAAATTATTAGAGGCGAACTACCAACTGTAAAAATATATGAAAACGATGAATTTTTAGTTATTCAAAGTTTGGGTCAAACTTCAAAAGGTCATTCTTTAATTATTCCTAAAGAACATTCAACAAATATTTTAGAAATGGATTCTTCGCTTGGGACTGGGTTGCTTCAATTAATACAAAAAATTGGAAATGCTTGTATTAAAGGTCTTGGTGCAGAAGGATTTAATGTTGGTGTGAATACGGGTTCTGTGGCGGGTCAAGCGATTATGCACAGTCATATTCATATTATTCCAAGATATAGTGAGGATGGATTAATTATGTGGGGAGAAACTCAAACTTCTGAGGAAGATCGAGTTTTATTTGCTGAAAAAATAATTAAAGAACTTTAAAAGTCTAAATTATAATCATTCAGAGATTTTCATTATAAAGAAACCTTTATAAAAGAAAAATTAGTTCTGAACAATGTAAATGCGGGAGTAGTTCAGCCTGGTTAGATCGCCACGCTCATAAATGAAACTTGAGCGATGAGGAGAAATCCAATGATTATCAAGTTGCGGTGCACCGTGGAAGTCCCGAGTTCAAAACAGCAATCCTGTACACAGGATACTGATGAAAGTCTCGGCTCCCGCACTCTTTCTTTCGGCAGATTTAAAAATAAATTCTTATTTTAGTTTTAAATGGGTATAAAAGATTTTATTGATAGAGAACTTCGTGAGCATTTTACTTTGAAAGGCTACGAATCCATAGATCATGTTGGTTTGATTGATGAAAGTTGTCCTGAGTGCGTTAAAAAAGATAAATTTGAGCAATTTAAAAATGATTTTGGAATCTTTCCTTCTTGTTATGCGGCTGCAGAAGATTATTTGATTTTATGGACTAAGAATGAGAACAAAATTATTTCTAAAGCATATAATTATTAATTCTTGGATTTAATGAAACGAATGATTCTGATTGACTGATTTCTGCAAGCAGAAAATGGCGCCAAGACCCAGATTTGAACTGGGAATCCTTACGGACCGGTTTTCGAGACCGGCGCAATACCGGGTTATGCGATCTTGGCACAATAGAATTATTTATTCGAGCTCATTTCTTCAACAGTTTTTCTAAACGCCGCTATTTGTTTTTCGGATATTGTGCCGTATTTTAAATAGTTGATTTTTATATTTCTTAGAAATGAATTTTCTTTGTAGAATTCTTCAGGAATGTCCAGAATTTTTTTCACATATGGGTCATTTATTTCTCCTTGTAATTCATCTTTTTGGCAATCATAACATATCACTATTGGTTGTCTTTTGTTTGTTAGAACGTAATTAGTTTTACATTTAGTGCACTTTTGTTTGAATTGAATTTTGGCCATAGTTTTAGTATGGAGGGGTTATTTATATATGTTATCGGCGAGAAAGACTGAATTTCTGATTTCTGATTTCTGCAAGCAGAGAAAGGCGCCACGACCCAGATTTGAACTGGGAATCCTTACGGACAAGCTTTCCAGGCCTACGCTCAAACAAATAATCACTTACTTGCAAGATTTGCGCAATACCGGGTTATGCGATCGTGGCACAAAATACTCTGTCTTCTGCCTTACTGAACGCTGCATACTGATTATGTGCGATCGTGGCAAAAAATAACTGCTCTCAGCAACCTGAATGCAGATTACAGATATTGTGACTTTTAATTAATTTAAAAAGTTAATGTATAGAAGCAGAGATTAAAAAAATAAATTTTGAAATGAAATTAGTACCTATACCATCTCAATTTCAATGTTTAAACCACACTAGAATCAAAGATTCGTTGGGTTTTCAATCTCATTGAAATTATACCATTTCGATTTCGATATTCAAACCTTCTGGAATTGGAACTCTCATGATCAATCTTAGTGCTCTTTCATCCACGCCTAAATCTAACAGACGCTTGTGTACTCTCATTTCATATCTTTCCCAAGAAGCAGCTCCTTCTCCACTAGGACTCTTTCGAGTAGTGATTTTTAATTTTTTAGTTGGTAAGGGGATTGGTCCTCTTAAAACTACTCCTGTTTTTTCTGCTATAGAACGAATGTAGTCACAAGTCTGGTTTATTTTATCTATATCTGTGCTTGCTAGTTTTATTCTTGCTTTTTGCATGTTATATCTACCAGTTTTCTTGCTTACATGTAAAGGATCATCGACAATGTGTCTTAGGTCTATTACGCTTAAATTGAGAAAACGATTTTGGTTTATAAAGGTTTTGTTTGATTTAATCAACAAAATACATCATAGCCTTACTTACACCATAAGCTTGTTTTGCCGCAAGCTCATCTAACTCTTTTTGACATTTTTTCCTAATTTCTCCAGAAACCGGCTTTAATTGATTATTTCTTACTAAATATAGAAATCTATCTGCCAAATTATCTGGATTTGAACATTCTTGTTCAGAATTATCTACATGAACTTCGTTTTCTTTTGTATTTATTTTATCTTCTATCATTTTTTCACCTTAAATATTAATGTATGCGTTCATGGCTTTAATTACTGTTTTTGCACGTCGTTTTGATTGTTCTTCTGATCGAGTTAGATAATCTGTAACTGCAGTTTTGTATGTCGGAGGTTTTGTTTTTATTTCTGTTGTGGAAAGTTGTAACCAAGCTTCTTTTTGTTCTTCTAATGACATTTCCTCATTTGGATTTTGATATATTTTATCTTCAATCATATTATTTCAATATTGTTAAAATATTTAAAACTTTCTTAATTAACTAGATTTTGTAATTTGTTCTTTTGAAATGCTAAAATATTATCTTTTGTTGTTTGAAGAATTCTTTCTAAAGCTTCTTTTGTGTAAAATGCTAAATGTGGTGTTAGGATGATGTTTTCTCTTCCTAAGAGTTTATGATTTTGTATTAATATTTTTGCTTCTTTTTGTGTGAGATTTTTTAATCCTGAATTTTTGACTTCCATAAGAAACTTCGTTTCGTTGGTGCCAAAAAATGAATTTTTTGAGCACCTCTTCATATCGTTTTCGAGTTCTAAAACATCAAGGGCACATCCAGAAACTTTTTTTGTATCTAAAGCCTGAATTAAATCTTTTGCAGAAATTATTTCTCCTCTACTTGTATTTATTATTTTTACTCCTTCTTTCATTTGTGAAAATGCTTTTTTATCTAAAAAATGATAAGATGATTTTGTAAATGGAAGGTGTAATGAAATAAAATCTGAATTCCCATATAACTCATTTAAGTTTACATATTTAAAATTTAATTCTTTTTCTAATTTTTTATTTGGATATAAATCGTATGCTAAAATTTTCATATCGAATGCTTTTGCATATTTGATTACGTGTTGTCCTATGTTTCCTGTTCCTATTATTCCTATTGTTTTATTTTTTAAATCTGTTCCTATTAATCCTTGGTAATCGAAATTGCCTTTTCTTGTTCTTCTTGAGGCTTCAAGTAAATTTCTATTTAATGCTAGGAGTAATGAAAATGTGTATTCTGCGATTGTGTTTTGTCCATATTGTGGAACATTTGAAACTTGGATGTTTCGTTTTTTGCATTCTTGTAAATCGATATGATCAAATCCTGTAGACATTGTTGATATGAATTTTAAATTTGGTAGTTGGTTTAGAATTTCTTTTGTTATTTTGGATTTTACAAAGATTGAAATTATTTCTGTTTCTTTGAAGTTTTTTGTATTATTTTTTGTTAATGATTTTGTTCCAAAGTTCACATCTTTTTTGAAATACTTTTGAAAATAATTTATTTCCCAAGGTTCTAAATCAAAGAATGCTATTTTCATGTTGTTTGTTTGGCTTAGGTTGTTTATAAAATTAGTTATATTTACAAGTTGCTTCTTAATAATACAGCATAATATTTTGGTTTAATACAATTTAAATAATCTCTATGTTCTTTTTCTTGTTTTGATAAATCGTTAAATTGACTTCTATAAAAATTATTTTTTGTTGATGCTAGAAAATCTAAATTAAAATCTTTAAATCTAATCTCCACACTAGTTTCAGTTTCATTAATTATCTCATATTCTTTAGACATAATTTAGTTTAATTGATACGAATATTTAATATTTGTTATTTAGAATTAGAAAAAATAAAATATGCTCAAAAAATTTCTTTTTTGGCACCCTAAAAATTAAAAAATTTTTATGGAAAAAAAATAAAAATTAAACTTTTTTAACTAAGTCAATACACATTCCTGCAGCAACTGTTGCACCAGAATCTCTGATTGCGAAGTTGGACATTTGTGGAATGTCCGCTTTTTTCTCAATAACTAAAGGTTGTACTGGTCTTAATTTAACTAAAGCTGCGTCTCCATTTCGGATGAAATCTGGATGATCAACTTCTTCAGGACTAACTTTTTTAATTATTTCAATAAATTGACAAGCTACTTGTGCTGTGTGAATGTGGAATACCGGTGTATATCCTACTGTAATAACACTAGGGTGGTTTAATACAACAATTTGTCCTGTAAATTCACTTGCAACTGTTGGTGGTGTGTCAACGTGACCTAATACATCTCCTCTAGCAATATCTTTTTTACCGAATCCTCTTACTGAAATACCTACATTGTCTCCAGGACCTGCTTGAGTCATTTGTTCGTGATGCATCTCGATTGTTTTACATTCTCCAACTACACCAGTTCCTTCTCTTCCTGGCATTGCAATAACTTTGTCTCCTAATTTTAAAATTCCTGTTTCTATTCTTCCAACTGGAACTACTCCAATTCCTGTGATGTTATATACATCTTGTATTGGCATTCTCATTGGTAAAGTAGTTGGTTTTTCTGGAACTGCTAACATATTCATTGCATCAAGTAAGGTTGGGCCTGTGTACCAAGGCATATTTTCACTTTTTTTAACAACATTATCTCCATTTAATGAAGCTATTGGAATGAATTGTATTTCATCAGGTTTGTATCCAACTGATTTTAATAAAGTTGAAACTTCTGCTTTAACTGTATTGAATCTGTCTTGTGAATGTGCTTGTAGATCCATTTTGTTAATTGCAATAATTAGTTGTTTAACACCTAGAGTTCTTGATAAGAATACATGCTCTTTTGTTTGTGAGTTAATTCCATCGTTTGCAGCAACTACTAAAACTCCTGCGTCTGCTTGTGAAGCTCCTGTAATCATGTTTTTAACGAAATCTCTGTGACCTGGCGCATCAATTATTGTGAAATAATATTTTTCAGATTCGAATTTTTTGTGAGCTAAATCAATAGTAACTCCTCTTTCTTGCTCTTCTTTTAAATTATCCATAACGTACGCGAATTCGAAACCAGATTTACCTAATTGTGCAGCTTTATCTTTTAATTTTCTCATTTGCTGTTCAGTAACGTTTCCACTATCAAACATTAAACGTCCAACAGTTGTTGATTTTCCGTGATCAACGTGACCAATGAAAACCAAGTTAATATGTTCTTTCTTATCTGCCATTTTGACATAACCTCATAATTTTTATTGTGAGATGCTGAAACTTTTGTTTCTTCACCTCATAACTTTTATATTTTTTACACTTAATTGTCCTTTTGGACATTCTGTTTTGAGGAAATGAATTTTATTTATAAATATTACTCATATCCTCAAAAAACAAAAAATGGCTTATTCAGCCTTATTTAAGCCTTTTCTTGACCTAATTTGGTCTACGACTTTTTTCTGCAATTCATCTGGAAGTCTTTCAAACATCTGATCTATAACTGATGAACTACCTCTTCCGCCTGTTGCTCCTCTTAAATCTCCTGCCATTCCAAACATTTCTCCAACAGGTAATTTTCCTTTAACAATCACCATAACTCCTTTTTGTTCCATGTCTAGTAATTGTCCTCTTTTGTTGGAAATTAATTTTGAAATTTCTCCCATGTATTCAACAGGGGCTTCGAATTGAAGGATTTGCATAGGTTCGAACATCACAGGTTTTGCTTGTGACATTGCTAATCTAATACCTTCTCTTACTGCAGGATACATTTGAGCAGGTCCTCTGTGGATTGCATCTTCATGTAATTTCACATCGTCTAGAACAACTTTTATTCCAAATCCTGGTTCGTTTGCTAAAGGTCCTGCTTTCATAACATCTTCGAACATATCAAGAACTAATTCTATTATTTCTCCAATGTGAACAATTCCTCTAGTTCCATCGATGAAAACGTTTCCGTTGAATACGTCTTTTACTTTTTCTGCTGTTTTGGTATCATATCCGCAGTCAATGAATTTTTGACGATATTCTAGATCTTTTTTCTTCACTCTTCCTTCAGGAATTTCTCCTTTTTTAATTAAGTCTCTTACTTCTTGTTCTAATGGTTCTACATAGAAGTATAATTTGTTGTGTTTGTTCGGAGATTTTCCTTCTGCAGCTTCAGCATTCTTTCCTGTAATTGTTTCTCTGTAAACAACTACTGGAGGAGAAGTTTTAATTTCTACTCCTTTTTCTTTGATTATTCTGTTTTCTATAATTTCTAAATGAAGTTCTCCCATTCCACTCATTAAGTGTTCTCCAGTTTCTTGATTGATTTCAATATGGATGGATGGATCTTCTTTTGAAACTTGTATTAAAACTTCAATTAATTTTGGAAGGTCAGACGGTCTTTTTGCTTCGATTGCTTTTGTAATAACTGGATCAAATACATATGATAATCCTTCGAATGGATGACAATCATGTCCTTCTAATGAAATTGTTTCTCCCGGATAAGCTCCTTTTAATCCTCCAACTCCAATTATGTTTCCTGCCGGTGCATCTTCGATTATTTCTCTTTTTGCTCCGTTGTAAACATAGATTTGTTGTGTACGAACATTAACGTTTGCTTTTGCAAGATTTACAGATAATCCTTTTTTCATAGTTCCAGAATATAATCTTCCCATGCAAATTTCTCCTGCTTGTGGATCAACTACTACTTTTGTAACTACAAACATTAATTCTCCTTTTGGATTACATGTTCTTAAGTCTTCTGCTAATTTTGATTCTTTATCTCCGTGCCAGAATTTTGTAATTCTATATGATGCTGCTGTAACTGGATCAGGTAAATGCCTTACTACTGCATTAAGTAATACTTCATGTAATGGTGCAATTTCTTTTGCTTTTTTTGCTTCTGGGTTGTTGTATGATTCGATTATTTCTTTAAATCCTACTCCTTTTTTTTTCATGTATGGAACACTTAAAGCCCAATTGTGAAAAGCACTACCAAAACATACACTTCCGTCTTGAACATTTACTTGCCATTTTTCTGCAAGTTCTGGTTCTGCAATATCTCTTATTAATTTATTTACATTTGAGATTGTTTCAACTAAACGAGCCATCATTCCTTCTGGACTTAATTGCAGTTCTTTGATAAGACGATCTGTTTTGTTTATGAATAAAATTGGTTTTACTCTTTCTCTTAATGCTTGTCTTAATACTGTTTCAGTTTGAGGCATGATTCCTTCAACTGCGCAACATACAACTACTGCTCCATCTACTGCTCTCATTGCTCGTGTTACGTCTCCACCGAAATCTACATGACCGGGTGTATCAATTAAGTTTACTAAGTGATCTACTCCGTCAACTGTGTGTACCATGGATACTGCTGCGGAATCAATTGTAATTCCTCTTTCTGCTTCGTCATCATGAAAATCTAATGCACAAACTTTTCCTGCAAGATCTTCACTCATCATACCTGCTCCTGAAAGCAAGTTATCTGATAATGTTGTTTTACCGTGATCGATGTGTGCTGCGATAGCAATGTTTCTAATTATTGTTGGTTTAGTCATTGCCTCCATTACACGTTCTACCATTTTTGCCATTTTATTTTTAACCTCACTTATTTTCTATATTACGATATAATAATACTTCGTCTAATCTTTTCCAAGAATGTATTTCATCTTTTGTGAACCAAATTTTTATTTCTGTATTTGCTTCTTCCACAGTTCCTGATGAATGAATTAAATTCTGAACGGATCTTTTTGAAGTGTCAGCTAATGCATATGTTTCGATTGAATAGTCTGCACGGATTGTTCCGGGGACAGCATCATAGGGATTTGTAGCTCCAACGATTTTTCTTATGTTTAATACTGCATTATGTCCTTCGAATACTATTGCAATTATAGGACTTAATGTTAAGTATTCCACTAGTTGATCTTGTATTACTTTTCCTAATTCTAATTCAGTTTTATCTACTTGAATTCCTTTGCTTAAAAATAATTCTTTTTGTCTTTTACCCACCATTTCGAACCAAGCATCATCTTTGTAGTAATGAGTTCTTGATATTTCTTCGGTCGGCATGACCATTTTCATTGCGATTATTTTTAAGCCCGTTCTTTCAAATCTTGTTAATATTTCACCTATTAAATTTCTTTGAATTGCGTCCGGTTTCAATAAAACTAAACTTTTTTCAATCATTTATACACACCTATTTAATAAAAAAATTATTTTTTTATTTTTGCTTTTAATGCATGGAATAATTTTGTCCATGGAGTTATTCTTGCTTTGTATTTTCTATCAATTTGTGTTTTTTGACACTTTGATGAACAAAAATTGAAAACTGTTCCATCTTTTTTGATGTACATTTTTCCAGTTCCCGGATTAATTTCTTTTCCACAAAAACTACATTCAACCATCTTAAACACCTCTACCTGATTTGTTTAATGGTCTTGCTTCTATTTCTGTTTCTCTTAGCATTAATGTATCGCCAATTTGAACAGGACCACGAACATTTCTTCTTAAGATTTTATTCTTATCTCGTCCGTCTAAAACTTTGCATCTTACTTGAATTGCTTCTCCTCTAGTTCCAGTTCTTCCTACTACTTCTTCTACTACTGCTGGGACTGCGTCGGTGAAAACAACTCCTCCTTTAATTTCTTCAGCCATTTTTATGTACCTCTAAAATTATTCGGATTTGAATTCTTTGATTAATTCTTTTGCTTCTCCTGCATCGATAACTGCTATTGCAACAGTTGGTACTGTTAAACCTGCAGCTGCTCCTAAGTCTTCTCTTGATGGAACTTCAACGCATGGAATTCCTTTTTCTTTAGCCAGCATTGGTAAATGCATAACTATTTCTTTAGGACTTACATCGCCTGCAATTACAACGAATACTGCTTTGCTTCGTTCGATTGCTTTTGTAACTTCGTTTGTTCCTCTTTTAAGAGAGCCAGTTTTTCTAGCTAATTCTATTATTTCTAGTGCTTTTTCGCTCATTTTTTTTACCTCAAATTTACTTTTAAGAATTAGGGAATTATCCCACAACTCCTCAATCAGGTCTTTGACCTTCATCTATCACAGGTGACTGTGTATTTTTGAGAAGTCTTTAAGGATTTATAAAGGTTATTATAAGAATATTTAAAAATGAATGGGATTAATTTTTGTATATGGAGATGTTTTGGTTAACTAACAGCATTATATTTTTAGGCTTATTGTTTGGTTCATACACTGATTTTAAGAAACGTGAAGTTCCAGATATTTTAAATTATTCTTTGATTTGTGTTGGAGTTTTTTTGGGAATATTGAATTCTTTATTTATTTGGTCTCTTTGGCCCGTTATTTGGAGTTTGATTGGATTGGGTTGTGGTTATCTTTTTGGCGCTGCGATGTTTTATACGGGTCAATGGGGTGGTGGCGATGCTAAGATGCTTATGGCAATTGGTGCGTTGCAAGGCGTTAATATTATTTCTTTTATGAGTGGAGAAATTCCTTTGTTTTTTACAACTGTGTTGACTATTCTTTTTGTTGGTTCAATATATGGTGTTTTTTATATGTTTTGGATTATTTTTGTTAACTGGAAGATTTTTAAGAAAAATTATTTTTCTAGGTTGGCTGAATTAAGAAGATTTAGGATGTATGTTTTAATTTGCATCATAGGTTTATTTTTAGGTTCGTTTTTTATTCAAGATTTATTTATTAGATCTATGTTTTGGTTATTGCTTTCTTTGCTTTTTTTGGGTATGCATGTAATTATTGCTGTGAAGATTGTGGAGAAGTTTTGTATGACTAAGGAGATTCCTCTTTCTAAAGCTACTGAAGGAGATTGGGTTGTGGACGATATTTTTATAGATGGTAAACGAATTTGTGGTCCTAAGGATCTTGGTTTGACTTTGGAGAGTTTAGAAATTTTGAAAAAACATAAAGTTAAATTTTTAAAAATTAAAGAAGGAGTTCCATTTATTCCTGGTTTTTTTCTTGGTTTTATTTGTGTTTTAATTGTAGGTAATTGGTTGAATTTATTATTCTAATAAATAGTTTATGGCGGTGCTTATTGGTTTAAGAGATATTTCTAATATTGCTATTGATATTGGTAATTGCCAATAAGCTATTTTTTTAAATAGGGCATTAGATTTTTTTAAATCTTGGGTTTGTTTTATTAATGTGGATAATCCTTCTGTTTTATGATAATTAGGTTTTATTGAATTTGCATCAAACAAATATCCTTGGAATATGCTGTTATGTTTTTCTCGGAATTTAAGATTTATTTTTTCTGCAATGGATTTTTGCATTTGATAAAATGAATTTGAACTTGTATTTGTTTCGTTTGAGATATAGGATATTGTGAATAGTTGTTTATTTAATATCTCTATGTCTTGGAATGACAAATTTTCTTTTTCAATTTCTGTTTCTATGTTTTTTAGTTTTTCTTCTAAAGATGTTTTTAATTGTGTTATTTTTTTATTCGCTAATTCTTGATATTCTTGCACTTTCTTTTTTTGTTTATTGTTTAATTTTTTTAATGGGAGTGAATTAATTAATAAGTCTTTTTTATGCATTTGTGCATTAAAAAAATTTATGTTGTCTTTTACATTTTTATAGGGTAGTTCGGTTAATTTGGTTATCGGTAAATCTGCTAAATTTTGTATTGCTGTTCTGTGTGTTGATGAGTCTAAGTATTGATTTAATTGATGATTGGACATTTTAATTTTCCTCTAAGGCTAAATGTAAATCATTTGATGTTAGATGTGTTCGTTTATCTTTTAATGCAATATTACATGCTTCTACAATTAGATCTTCTATTTGTCTTCCGTGATAGTTTTTTGTTAGAGGAATTATGTTGTCTAGATTTTCTATATTATGTGAAACATATGTTAATTTTTTTTCGAATATTTTTTTTCTTTGTTCTTCGTCAGGAAGTGGAAAAAATAATCTATTCTTCTGAGGGATTCTTGAAAGAAATCTTTCATCTAATACTTCTGGTTTGTTTGTTGCAGTTATTGTTGAAATTTCATAGTTTGTTGCAACTCCATCTAACAACATTAGTAATTGTATTAATAAGTCGTCTGATTTTTGGGATGAGTTGTTTTTTTGTTTTTGTGCGATTAAATCTATTTCGTCTATAAATATTATTCCTGTGTAATTTGAATATATTTTTCTCATTGTTTCTGCTCCCGCTCCAACATATTGATTTAGAAATTGTGTTGACTGTACTAATGTGAATGGAACTTCGTATGTTTGTGCTAGTGCTTGTACTAAGGATGTTTTTGCTGTTCCGGGAGGCCCATATAATAAAAAGTTTTTTCTTATTTTTAGCTTTTCAGGATATTTTACTAATTGTTGATATAGTTCTTTTTGTATTAAAGGTAAAAAAATAAAATCATGTATTTGTGCTTTTTGTTTGTCTAGGCCGACTATATCTTCTAACATGATTTTTTTCTGCATTTAGTTCACCTTTTCATTTTGGGTCTTTGTTTTAATGAATTGACGTAATCTTTTTTCATATTCAATAGAGAAGGTTGTTTTTCTTTTGCTTCGTTAAAGATTTTCACTTTTTGGTTTTCTCTATTTTTTGCTTCTTGTTTAACTTCGTTTGTTTTATATGCGGCAAGTTCTCCATTTAGTCTTACGTTTATGTGTGATTCGGAACTGTGTTTCATCATCAATAAGTCTAATTCTTGCATTTCTTTTTTATAGAAGTTTATATTGTATTCAAAGGATTTTATTGTTTCTAACAACTCGTTTTTTTCTATTAAATACATATTTCTATCGTTTAAAGACAAATCTTTGGTTTCTGTTTCATAATATAATTCTGATTCAAGATTTGCAATTAAAAGTTCGGTTTCTTCTTTTATTTGAGTTAATGCAGATTTATAATTTTCATCAGTTATAGAGTCGATTGTTTTTGTTATTCCATGTAATTCTTGTTTTTCTTGATCTAGTTTTTTTGTTATGGTTTCTGTTTTTTGTTGATATTCAGCTAATTCATTATTTTTTGAAAGTATTGTTGAATTTATTTTTGATACCAATCTATTTAGATTTTCATAAGTTATTTTTGATTCTTCGTATGCTTTGGTTAAATCTTTTTTTTGTTTTTCTAATTCAACTAAACTTTTTGATTCATAACGTGGTTTTTTATTTGTTAATATGGCATATGTTTGAAGAAATACGTTTATTAGGTAATTTGTTTTTCCTTGTTTTTTTTCTAATTTATCTATTTCTTCTAGCTGTTTTTTTGCATCTTCTAGTTTGGATATATCTTGGGTTTCTAAAGCATTTATGTATGTTGATGCTAAACGCTCTTTTGCCATTTTTATGTATTTCTCGGAATCAAAATCTTTTACGTCTTTTTCTAATTTTGATTCTTCTTGTTTTTGTAATTTTGTTTCATCGAATATGTTTATATTATTGTTTTCCATTGAAAACACCTCAAATGTATTTTATTAGAGGTGTAATTTATAACCACCGTCAGAAAATCCGGAAAGTTTTCGGAAATTATATTAAGTAGATGTGTTTTAGATGATGTATGGTTGATAAAATAATTAAAGCAGATCCTCGTATTAGGTTAGATGAATTAAATAAAATTGAAAAGGATGTTGTTGAGAAGATTCATGATCTTGAGAGAAAACTTAAATTGCAATTGATTGAATTAGAAACGACTCGTGAATTAATTAATGAAATGAAGGATGAGCTTGCTGAAAATGATGTTGAGCTTTTTTCTAGCGTTAATTTGGATGGACACATTAGTAAATTAGAGGATGTGTTGGGTGATTTTGAGAGTCGGAAAGATGAATTAGGAATTAAAGATCAAAAATATTTATTGCGTAAGGAAGATTTAGAACAAGTTACTAGTAATTCTACTATTGCAAGATTATATGATTTAGCTAAAAAGGATTCTTGGAGTTCGGATGAAGCTAAAGAGTTGGCTGGAATAAAATATAATTTAGGTAAGGCTATGCAGGAGGAGTTTAATCCTTTAATTACAGATAGAATTAATTCTTTGTATGATGCTGTAAAAACGTTGGGAGAGATTAAACCTGAAACAGTGAAATATGATGTTAAAATGGCTGATTTTGATGCGTCTAAGGAATTTGGTTTAAAAAATGTTATTAAATATAAGCATTGATTTCTAGGAAAATTTATAAAAGAATGTTTATATCTCTAGTAATATGGCAGAACCTAAGATTAAAGAAACTAAATGGGATAAGTCTTTTGAAGATCCTATTACTTTTAAATGGCGTGAAAATGAAGTTTATGATTTAGATACTAAAGATACTTGTTATATTATTGATACTCCTCCTCCATATATTAATGCACCAATTCATATTGGTCATGCAACTACTTATGTTTTACAAGATATGTTTGCTCGTTTTCATAGAATGTTGGGTGAAAAAGTTATTTTTCCTTTGGGTTTAGATAGAAATGGTTTGCCTATTGAGGTTGCTGCTGAAAAGAAATTTAAAGTTAGATTACACACTTTGCCTAGGGAAGAAGCTGTTGCTTATTGTGAAAAGATTTTAGAAATGACTTCTTTGGAATCTACTAAATCTTTTGAAAGGCTTGGATGTTCATTTACTTCTTGGAAGTTTCACACGGGAAAACCTGGTGAAGCGTATATGACTGATAATCCTGCTTATAGATCTTTAACTCAAGATACTTTTATTGAACTTTGGAATAGAGGATTGATTTATTTTGATAAGAGAATAAATAATTATTCTCCTGGTTTGAGAACCACTATTGCTGATTCTGAAATTGAATATGAAAATTTGCCTTCTAAGTTTGTTCATGTTAAATGGAAAGTTAAGGAAACTGATGAAGAAGTTATTATTGCTACAACTAGGCCTGAACTTATTGCTTCTTGTGGAATGGTTATTTTTAATCCTGAAGATGATAGGTATAAACATCTTGAAGGAAAACATGTAATTCTTCCTCTTTATGGTAAGGAAGTTTTACTTAAAGCTCACACTGACGCTAAGATTGATAAGGGCAGTGGTCTTGTTATGATGTGTAGTGCTGGAGATTATACCGACATTAGATTTTTTAGGGAGCAAGAAATTAATCCAGTTATCAGTATTAATGAAGATGGTTGTATGAATTCTAATGCTGGCTTTTTGGAAGGTTTGCCTGTTAAAAAAGCTCGTGAAGAAATTACAAATAAATTAGAAGAAGCAGGTTTGGTTGTTAAGGTTGAAAATGTTATACATAGAACTCCTGTTTGTGAAAGAAGTAAAGTTCCTGTTGAGTTTATTGAAATGGAAGAACTTTATCTTAAGCAGAAAGATTTTTTAGATGACGTTAGAAAAGTTGCTGAAAAAATTTCATTTTATGATCCTAAGTCTAAAAAAATCCTTGATGATTGGATGGATATGGTGAATATTGATTGGCCTATTTCGAGAAGAAGATTTTATGCTACGGAAATTCCTTTATGGCATTGTAAAAAATGTGGTGCTAAAGTTGTTCCTTCTGAAAAAGGTAAATATTGGCAACCTTGGAAAGATGCTTGTCCTGTTGAGAAATGTTCTTGTGGTGCTTCTGATTGGGAAGGTGAAACTAGAGTTTTAGATACTTGGTTTGATTCGTCAATATCTCCTTTGTTTAATATTAAATATTTGAGAGATGAAGAATTTTATAAAAATAATAAAGTTTGTACTCTTAGACCTCAAGGTAAAGAGATTGTTAGAACTTGGTTATATTATACTTTGTTACGTTGTTATCAATTAACTGGTGAAGCAATTTTTAAAGATGCTTGGATACATTATCATGTAATTGATGAAAATGGAAGAAAGTTTTCTAAATCTTTAGGTAATGGTATTGATCCACAAAAAATAATTGATGAATTTGGTACTGAAAGTTTCAGGCTTTGGTGTGTTAGTGAAGGAAATATTCATGAAATTGATTTACGTTGTTCTATGGATAGAATTAAAGGTTTGTCTAAAAGTTTGAATAAATTGTGGAATGTTTCTAGATTTATTTCTTCTTTTGTTGAAGAGGGAGAGTTTAAATTAAATGAAACTGACAAGTGGGTTTTAAAAGAACTTAATAGAATAATTGAATTGACTAAGACTGCTTATTTAGGTTATGATTTTCATAATCCCGCGAAAGAAATTAGGCATTTTATTTGGGAAACTTTTTCTAGTCATTATCTTGAGTTGGTTAAGACTAGAGCATATAATGAGGAAGGAAAGTTTTCTTCTGAAGATAGTCAAGGTGCGATTCATACTTTGAATTTGGTTCTTGAAACTGTTTTGAAATTATGGTGTCCTGTATTGCCTATTATGACTACAAAGATTTATGAAGAATTACATGGCAAGGATATTTGTTCTGAAAAATTCCCTTCTGTTATGGAGGATTTTTCTGTTTCTGTTTCTCGTGAGGATTTGATGGAACTTAATTCTTTGATTTGGAAGTTTAAACAAGATAAGGGATTATCTTTAAAGGATAGTTTGGGTCGTGTTGTTGTTCCTGAGAAATTTAAAGAGTTTGGAACTGATTTGAAGATTGCTCATAAGATTGAAGAGTTAGAGTTTGGAACTGATTTGAAGTTTGAGTGAGTGTTTATTTTTAAATTAATTAAGATATCTTTTTAAATAAACTTTCATTTTGCTCTTTTTATGATTACTTATGATCATTTTACCCCTCCGTCAATATTAAGTCCAGATGATTTAAAAAAGGTTTTAAATTTGGAAATTTCTTGGAGGACTGAATATGCGCCCTTAAGACATAAAAAATTTCTCGGGCGTCATTATTTTGATGGTATTAATAAAATTTATTTAGGCCATCCTGAACTTGATGTTGTAAAAAATCTTTTTGAAACAAGTAATATGAGTTTAGACTACAAAATATCTCCTTATTTGTTGGCTTTAATGCCTAAAAAAGAAACCATATTGCAGACTCAAGAAATAATAAAAGAGATTGGAGATAATTCTGAACTTCATAATTATTGGCGTTCTATGCTTCGTGAACAAAGAATGTTTAATTATGCGGACCATGAAACTCAAGGAAATATTTTTCAAATAACAAATATTTCTCCTGAGAAGGTAGAGAAATTTCTTCAAAGTGTTTTGAATATGGAGAAATTTTCTCCTAAAAGTAAAGGAATTTCTTATCTCTTAGAATGGGCCTCTAAAGTTAAAAAAGATGATTTATATTCAGAAATACAATATGAAAAAGAACTCGCTAAACAAAATAGGATAATTATGATTGCCGAACCTGAATTTGGTGATGGCTTGGTTTATGGAAAATTGAAAAAAAATATTGTTTTAGAGGATGTTATTGATTTATATCATTCTGATGTTGAAGAGTTTAAAAATTACGAAGTTCCCCATGAACACAAAGAATACGGAAGACAACAATTTATAAAATATTCTAATGGCCTTGCTAAGTTAATTGGGGAAGAAATTGTGCTTTCTTCTGCTCAAAAATTAAACATTGTTAATGAAAAAACTGCCGAATTATTAACCACTAGTTTATTTGCAGCTGTATCTCAAATCAACCATGTTGTTGCAGGAGCTAATTTCTACAAATATTGTCTTGATAAAAAATACCCTTTGTCTTTTCCTAAAATAGTTGATGAGGGAAGCACAATAAATATGAAAAATATTTTACCGATCAGAATGGTTCTTGAAGAATGTTTGACTAGCTCTTTAGATAAAATTAATAATTGGAAGCGTGAAACTGAAAAACCTAGTTCAATAGATTTTTCTATAGATTCAAAAATAAATCAGATTGAAGGACCAAATAATCGTGGAAAAACTGAAATTTTGAGAACCATATTCTTAGCAACACATTTTGCTAATAGAGGATTTCCCGTCTGTGCAGAGAATTATGAAACTCCTTTATTTCATGGAGCGCATTTTTTAAAAATGAAAAAAACTCCTAGAAGAAGCGGTTCTGAAATGAAATCAGATATTTTTCTTTTGAGACAAGAATTGAAAGGAACTTATCCCGGGGATTTAATTTTAATAGATGAAGTTGGAGATGCTACCAATAATGAAACCAGTATGGAATTCGTTAACAGGTTGTATCCTGTTCTTTTAGATCGAGGGAATGTCACAGTTCTAACAACTCATCAAAGCGGAATTTCTAAAGTGACTAAAGAGTATGGCGGCAAAATTTATTGTACTTCGAGCAATGAAAATAATCCTTATCAACCAAATATTTCTCATGGGCTTGTTGATTACAAATCGAATCAAGTTTTGGATGAATTAGGCATCACTACTAAAGCAATAATGGATGAATTACCTAAGAAAAGACCTGAAAAATCTTCACAAATTTCATATGAACGCATGGGTGATGAGGATGAGGATGATTTGCCTTTCTGAGAAAACTTCAACCAACTCCTAGCTGTATTCTGTATTCTGTAAATCTGAGAAAAGCCTCCGACGGGAGTTGAACCCGTGACCTCCTGATTACAAGTCAGGTGCTATAGCCACTAAGCCACGGAGGCGAAACTATCTTTTGAGAACATTAGGTTTTTTTATAAGGTTTTTCTTTTTAAAACAGTCATCACAAAGAATTTCTGGTTTTCTTGGTCTAAAAGGTAATATGAATCGTTTCTTACATTTAACGCAAGTTACGGAAGTTTCTTCTTTACGAGAATTATTCTTTCCTTTTTCTTTTTCAAATTTGATGTGGGGGTTGAAATATTTCATTTGGGTAAACCGTTTAAAACTTGAATCCCGTATCCATTCAAATAGTTTTCTAAATTTGTTGTGAATAAATGATGTTTATCTCGTGTAAGTATGTTTGCTCTTGATTTTAAACCTGCGACTAATAAAACGGCATCTGAAGGATCGACTATTATTTTTAAGATGTCTTTGTCGAATTTTTCAACAAAATTTTTTTCATCGGAAGGGTTTCCTGGATGTACATCTATTTTAATTTCTTCAAAGTTTCCTATTTTTAGGAAGTTTCTTATTTTTGTTTTTATGAAGGTATTCATGTGTTTTAAATTATATTCTAACTCTTCTATGTTGAATGAAGTTATTCCTACTTTGTTTTTGTTGCAAAAATCAAGGAGTTCTTTTTCTCTTTCCATGTAATGAAATATGAAACATGTGTCGAGTAAATATTCTACCATAATGTGTACACCAATAAAGCTATTGTGATTCCTAGTATTCCTCCTAGAACTACTTCTCTTAAATTGTGTCCTTCTGAGAGTACTATTTTTTCTTTAGGAAATTTTTTCTTTAAAACTTTTGCGTTTTCACCTGTTGCATATCTAACTCCATATGAATCTCGTATTACTATGGAGGAGATTATGAATAATATTATTACAGGGGTGCTTACTCCTTCTATTAAAAATAAATATGCTGTTGAGGAAACTATTGCTGTAGTATGTGATGATGGCATTCCTCCTGATTCAAATAAAAATGATTTGAGTGAAAATTTTCTTTCCAATAATAATTTTATTAGTTGTGCAGCAAACCAACCTATAAAAAAAACAATTAATAATTTTATCATATTATCCTCCTAAATTTGGTGTTTACTAATAACCATTCTATTAATAAAAACATGAAGCAAAAAAGTAATCCCCAATATTCAAATTTGAAGGGGACTTCTCCAACTCTATTTTCTTTGGATAGTTCTTCAAAAAATAAATCTGCGTCTTCTTTTTCTTTTGGAAAAACAGCATATCCATTTGTTTGATTTGTTATTTGTTTTAATGAATCTTCATCCATACTTGATTTTAGACCATATAGTTCTGGTAAATATCCAACTATTGAGTCTTGTGTTCCAATTCCTATTGTGTGTATTTTGACATTTTTGCTTTTTGCATATTCTATTGCGCCATTGAGGGAATTGTCCAATGACGAGGTTACTGTATTTGAACCGTCTGTGAATATTATTATTTCTTTTGTGTTTGTTGATGGAACTAAAACGTTTGTTGCGGTAATTATTGCGTTTGCTAAATCAGTTCCACTTAATGTATTTGTTTTTAATTCGTTTATTTGTAAACTTAATAAATATTTGTCTTCGCTCAAACTTGAATCTATGTATGTTGTTCCTGAAAATGAAACTAATCCTATTTTGGATGTTGATGGTTGTTGAAAAATGAAATCATTTGCTAAATCTTTTGCAAAATCTAATCTTGATGGAAGTATGTCTTTTCCACTCATTGAAGCAGATGTGTCTATGGCTAAAACAAAATCTGAATTGCTTTGCATTCCTGGATACCAAATTGTGGTTTGAGTCATTGCGAGTATTAAGAAGAATGTTGCGATTAAACGTAAGGCCAGAACTAATGTATTTTTTAATAAATATTTTTCACCTGCAATTCTTTTTAGTGTCATAAAGTTTGAAAAGTTCATTGCTTTTTGTTCTGAGTGTTTTAAGAAAATGTGATGTAGCCAAAAGAATAAAGGTAGAACTAATAAAAGCCACATGAATATTGGTTTTCCTATTGTTATTGAAATCATTTTAACTATTTACTTGCGACATTTTGGTGAAAAATCTTCTCACAGGTACACGTGGTTCTGAAATTTCGTTTTCTAACACTAAGCAATCACTTTTTACTTTTTTAAATACTCTTTGAACTTTTTCCTCATCTTGTTTTGATAATTCTTCGTATTGTTTTGAAAAGTTTTCTGCGTCAAAAATTAATGTTTCTGTACTGTTTGGATCTTTTACTGCGAATTGTCCTTTGATTGAAAGTTCTCGATCTCGTTTATCTCGTATCATTATTCCCATGACGTAATGTCTGGATGAAAATAAATCAATATATTTTGACCAATCTTCAGGCAATCCTAAGAAGTCGGATATTAATATTATTATGCTTTTTTCTGGTAGCATAGCATATAATTCTAACATGGATTTTCTAAAATCTCTTTCTCCACCATAATTTTCTGTGTTGGATAATACGTTTATGAATCTGTATCTCATCCCTTTTCCAAATGCAGGCATAATTTTTGAAGTTATTTTTGTATTGAATGTTGCCATTCCTACTGCGTCTCCTGCAAAAGAGGCTTCTTCGAATAATGAATATAATACTTCTGCTCCAAATTCTGCTTTAAATTTATCTCCTGTGGTATATAGCATGCTATTTGATGTATCTAAGAAAAAGAATACGTTGAAATTTTTAAATTCTTCAAATTCTCTAACTAATAATTCTTTGTTTCTAAGGCTTGCTTTCCAATCAATGATTGAGGCGTCGTCGGTGGGGTTGTAATTTCTGTATCCTGTAAATTCCATTCCTTGGCCTTTGAAAATAGTGGCCCAATTACCTTCAACATTTCTTGATAAAATATTTCTACTTCCTTTTATATTTACATGAGAATTGTATTTATTAAACTTTAAATTTAATTTATTTACGGCCATTTTAGTTTAAATTAGAGGAACTTTTTTTAATATTTCATCTATTAAATCGTCTATTTTTATATTATCTGCTTGTCCTTCGAAATTTAGAATTATTCTGTGTCTGAATATATGTGGTGCAACTTCTTTTATGTCTTTAGGTGTAACAAAACTTCTTCCTTTGGTTAATGCTCGTGATTTTGATGCGATGAATAAGGCTATGCTCGCTCTGGGAGATGTACCAAAATCAATGTATTTTGCAGATAAGTCTAAATTATATTTTTTGGGGAATCTTGTTGCATCAACAAGTCGGACTATGTATTTTTTTATTTTGTCATCCATTTGGATTTGTTTAGCCAGTTCTTGTAGTTTAATTATATCTATGTCTTGAAGGATTGTAGTTAGTTTAAAATTTTCAAATTTATGTATAGTCATGTTTTGTTCTAACACTTTTTCTTCTTCTTCTATTTGTGGATAATTCATAAATACGTTAAATAAAAATCTGTCTAATTGTGCTTCTGGTAATTTATATGTTCCGAGACTCTCCAAGGGGTTCTGTGTGGCCATTACGAAAAATGGAATTGGTAAATTAAATGTTTCTTTACCTATGGTTACTTGTTTCTCCTGCATGGCCTCTAATAATGCGGATTGTACTTTTGGAGGGGATCTATTAATCTCATCTCCTAAAATGAAGTTTGCAAAAACCGGACCTTTCATTGTGGAGAATCCTTTTCCTTCTTCATATGTTGTAACTCCTATTATGTCTGCGGGAAGTAAGTCTGGTGTGAACTGTATACGTGAAAATGAGCAACCGATAATTTCAGACAATACTTTGATTAAGAACGTTTTTCCTATTCCTGGAACACCTTCTAGTAATACGTGTCCATTTGCGATTAGTGCTTCGAATAATAGAGAAACAACTTCTTCCTGACCTACGACTGCTTTACTTATTTCTTTTTTTGCTCTTTTTAATAATTCAGAATATTGTTTTATTTGTATGTCCAAATCGGACGGGATTGTTGAAGTTTCTTGAATTTCTTCGTTTATATTTTGAGGCATAATTAATTGGAAATAGCAGGGTATAAATATATTGCGACACTACTCACCAAAGAATACAAATAAATAGGCATATTTATAAATCTCTTTAATGCATTTTAATCAGAGAATGGTCACTAAAGAAGGTGGGACGGAAGAGAATCAACTAGATTTGAATTTGCTTCATAAATATACTATTGAAAAAATTAATTATATTAAATCTAAACCTATTCTAAAAGATGTTGAAGTATATCATTTGATTTGGGATTTTTTTAAAGAATTTCTTTCTACTGATAATCAATTTACGCATGAAGAATTGATTGAAGCTATAAGTCAAACTTTTATTGAGAAAGAATTGTATGAACAACTTGTTACTTTAATAAGAAAGATTGGAAAGATTGAATATACTGGTGTTTCTTTTTCTCGTGAAGATCTTTTGAGAATGTTGGATGATTTTCAAGGGATAATCAAGGTTTTATTGTATGAATTTTCTTTAAATCAAGAAGCCAAGAAATCTAAATCATTTAGTATTAAAAGTTTTTTTACTAGGAAAGCGAATAAAAATGTTGCTGAAGTTAAATTTTTAAAGCTTCGATTTGAATTATTGAATGAAGTTAATGAAATCAAATCACTTATTTTTAGACATCAAAAGAATGAGGCTGTTGAGAAATATTTAAATTTGAGAGAAAGGTATTCTAATTTGGTTAGTTTGGATTTGAAAAAAGAAATTTATTCTCATCTTGTTCAGATATATAATTTGTTAAATCAGAATTAAATTGATTTTAATCTTATTTTTACTATTATTCCAAATATTATTGCTATAAAACTTAATACTGTGAATATTGTTGTTATTAAATTGAAGTTTAATAAATCTCCGTCATATATTCCTAGTTTACCTAAGAATGATTTTGGTGTTGCAGTTTGTGATGAGGATTCTGAGATAAGGTATTTGCAACCATTAATTACGCTGTTGATTGTTTCCCAAACGTGTTGAGGATCGGTGTTTATTTTCTTTTCTGCGTTGTTTAAAATCTCAGTTAGTTCTTGGCATTCTGGATTATCCGTTAATAAATCTCTTGCGAAGGAGATTCTTGTTTGTATGTCTTCTAAACTTTTTATTGAACTAGATTCTAATGCATTTACATAAATTGTTGATGTGTCTGTGTAACTTAAAGATTCTATATATGCGCTAACATTTATTTGTAATGGTGCATCAACTCTATAGTTTTTCACGAGTAATGTTGTTTCTAACTCCATTCCGTTTTCTAAAGTTAAGAAAAGGTCGTCTTCGAAAGTCATTTCTAAATCTTCTTGACTTGCGTTTGCAGAAAGTTTTATTCCTGATATTGTTGAGCCCCACGTATTCTTTAAAGATATTGGAATTTCTACTGTTCCGTTTTCATATATTGCTGCGATTCCTGGGATGACTAATTGGAATGTTTCTGGTGTAGGAACTCTTCTTGTTATTGTTGTTGAACTTCCGCCTCCTCCTCCACTTGTTGTTGTTATTGTGGTAGTTGTTTGTTTTATTATTTGCATTGAGATGGTGTTCGACTGTACGCTTTCGTTGTAGGGGTCTGTTGCGATAAAAGCAATTTCACAAGTTCCAGAAGAAATTGGTGAGACAGTTAGTTCTTCTCCACTGAAAACGAATGCTGCGAAATTTCCACATGTTGTTGATTCATTGTAAGAAAATGTTAATGTGTTATTTTCGTCAGTATCTATTGCTCCATTACCATCTAAATCATCATCTATATCGTAGAAAATTATGGAACCAACTGTTGAACCATTTTGATCTAAATTGAATATATTCCAACTTTCAACTCCATTTATTGCGGAATCACCCGTATAATTTTGTAATTGGTTTGCTAAAATTGGTTCTCTATTTACATTGGTAATACTTATATTCCACAGGAAGCTAGAATTGCTGTAAAGATAATCTTCAACTGTGACATTTAATGTTTTGTTTCCTGAAGAATAAAAATCGAAAGACACTGTGTATGTGTTGTTGTTTGCTCCATTCCATGTTGTTCCGTTATCCCATGTCCAGTAAAATGTATGGTTTATTTCTTCGGAGAGGTTTACTCCAAACGTTAATGTTGTATTTTCGTTTATGTATATTGTTTCAGATGTGTTTGAACCGATGTTTATGTATTCTTCGACTGTATCTGTTCCGTTGTAATAAGGTTTTATTTGAGATATATTTGGTGGTGCTGATTGATTGTGGATTGTGAAATTTACTTCTTGCCAAGAAACTAATCCTGCTATATCTGAAACTGAAAGGTTAACTGTGTAGTTTCCTGCATCTCCTGATTGTGGATTGATTGTTATTAATGCTTGTGTGTTTGAATTTTTTATGATGTAGAATTTGTTGCTATCTAACGTCCCTTGAGTAAAATTGTGTGAAAATGTTAAATTATCTTGGTCATACAATAAATCGTCATCGTAAGCATATATTGATTTTGTGTAACTGTTTGAAACAACTATGTATCCTTCAAATTCTATAGTGGTTACATTTCTTGCTTCGTCGTTGTATAGTGTTGGTGTTGTGTTTGTGTTAGAGATGTTAAATGAATAAGTTTCTGTATCTTCTGCACCGTATGTGTCTTGAACGGTTATTGTAAGATTATATGTTCCTACGTCTGCATTTTCTGGTGTGAAATTTATTTGCCAAGTTAAGTTTGTGTTTGTGTCGTTAATTAATTCAGTTGTTAGATTGATTCTATTTGAACATGAAATCCATGTTTTATTTATTGGATTTTGAAATAAACAATCTATGTTTGGACTATTTAAATTTGTTAAGTTTTCATCTGTATCACCATCAGATGCGGTCAAGGTTTTTATACATTCAAAACTTTCGTTACAAGTTGTTGTTGTAAAATTTAATATTTCTGGTATTGAGTTATCCAATATGTGTATTGTTGCGGTTTTATTATAGGTTAAACCTTCGTCATCGGTTATTGTTATTTTAATTGAATAGTTTGTGTTTGGATAATTTGAGTCGTTAATTATATTATTCGAAGTTAAAATTCCTGTTTCGTTATCTATTGAAAATAAATCTGTATCATTTATTGAAAAATTCCAAGATTCGCTTTCATATGTGAGGTAATCAACGTCCGTTCCATTGACTTTATATGTAAAAGAAATTCCTTTTGGTGCTGTTAAGTTGGATATGTTTGCTTGATTTGATGTTGAGGTTTCTGCGTAATAACTTTGATCGTAAATTATTGGTGCGTCGTTTGTGTTGGTTATATTTAGTAGAACGTTTAGTTGATCTGTTTTTCCATTTGCAGTTGCTTTGAATGTTACATTTCTACAAAGTACGTAATCGTTTGAAGTGAAATTTTCTACTTCTCCAAAATAAACTAATATTGATGCATATGTGTCGTTGGATAATGATGGTTGTGTGAAGTTCCACATTGATTCGTTTAAACTACATGTATTAACTATTGATAATGTTATGTTGTCTCCATCTATGTCTGTTGCATTTATGGTTACGTTGTATTGGGTGGATTGATTTTGTGTTCCATCTGTGTTTGAAATTGCAGTTATGTTTGGTGCTTGATCCACACTTGAAATGTTTAATGTTAATATTGTTGAATTAAGATTGTTTACTGATTGGCTGTCGTTTAAAGTTATGTTGAATGTGTGTATTCCTACGTCACTTCTTTCTGGTGTGAAACTAAAGCTCGCTGTGAAGTTTGTTAATTGAGCAAAGTTTAACATATTTTCTGTGTCATTTATTGATATGTTTAAAGGATTCCTTTCTTCATCGTTAGCAGTTATAGTGTACGAACAAATAGAACTTTCATTACAACTTACATTTATTGGTGTTGAAATGGTGAAATAAGGAGCATCATTTACTCCTTCTAAAAAAACTTCAAAACTCGTCGTATACGAAACTCCTTCACTATCTGTTATTTTTACAGATATATTTTTAGAAATATTATTTTCTCTATCTAAATCATCATATATTGGATAGAATGTGTAGATTCTTGATGAATTAGTTCCTGTAAATGTTGGAGATATATTAAAATCTCCCGTTATAGTCCAACTACTTATTTCCTCGTTTCCATCGGGATCTGAAGCTTCCATATTTACATTAAAATTTACATCTTCTTGGGCATTTACAGAAGCTAAATCAACCAATCGTGGAGCTGAATTATAAATTCTTACAGTTGTTGAATTTGCAGGTAACGAAGAATTTGTTTCATTATATATTGTTATTTGACAAGTCCAATTTTGATTTTTAGAAGTATAATCTGATTGTATTCTTCCTGTAGACGTATTTGTTGTAAACGTACTGTTTGAAATTAAATTTATTTCAGATGTGGTGCTGTATGCTGTTGAATTCAAATACCATGTTAAATTAGCTTTTAATTCTCCCGTTCCTACAACTTTAAATGAACAATCTAAATGGTCTCTAGTAGTTAAAGGCGTATTCAATATATTTGGTTCGGGAATGAACGTTAAAGTCGCAACTAAATAAGAACTCAATAAAAATGCTAAAACTAACAAAAATATGTGTCTAAACCTCATCATACCCTCCCTTATTTTACTTGGTTCATTTATAAATATTATGTTGATTTAGGACTCCTTTGTAATTATATTTAAATACTAGTCCGAATTCCTTTTCTATCGCTTCTATTTT
>JAQUYS010000009.1 GCA_028691765.1 Candidatus Nanoarchaeia archaeon
CCACCATTACCTGTGTGAATCCAACTTGAATTTAAGGATAAGTTTAAAGCAGTTCCTATTTCAACAGAACCTGACATTAAAATATTTCCTGAAGAATCCATTACGAAACTGTTTCCTTCAAAATTAGTTGCACCAATTTTGAATTTTTCAGAATCAGAATAATCAGTACCAACATAATAACTAGGAACATTCCCTACTTGGAGGATGGAATCTGCGTTATCAGACCATATTCCTAAATATGCTTCATTAACACCCGAGAAACCAACCCAATTATGTTCATCATCTAAGGAAAATGATTCTATGTATCCTTCAGACCAAATACCATTTTCTGCTTCTATTGAATAACCAGAACTATATGGATCTTCATATGTTTTTCCTACTGAAAGGTATCCATTCACATAAGTATTATCTGAGATTGTTAAATAATCTGCAGTATCTGCTTGTAAATTATTTGTCTTTACGTATGTAGACGTTATATATGTTGCGCTTGAAACTACGCCAACTAACAATAAGAAGAATACTAGAAAAGAGTATCTCTTCAAAGAATCATCAAAACTATGTTTATTCATTTTACACCTCAAACACTAAGTATGTGTTTATTTTGGGAGGGATTATTTATAAATATTGTGTTTATAAATGAAAGTGTTTAAAAGGAAAAGTATATAAATGGACTTTTATAAAAGATAGCATTCGAGGTGTTTTTATGGTAAAATTATTTGGACGTTACAAACAAAGAAGACGAAGTGCTTCTATGGAATTATCTGTTAATGCTATTGTTATATTAGTTATGGCTATGGCTGTGTTAGGTATTGGATTGGGATTGATTAGAGGAGTTTTGAATTCTGGAAAAGAAAAATTAACTAAGTCTTTAGATGGGATGGATTTAACTGAAGATGCAACTGCTGAAAGACCAATCACAAACATAAATAATATTGAATTGAAAAAGAATAAAGATAATGAAATGGTTATTGGATTCTATAACAAAGAAACTAATTGCGTAGGTGGATTTTCCTTTGGTTTGAGTTGTAACGGGATTAATGCAACAGACTTATCTGTGGATCCTATAACTATTAAAGTTAATGAAGGAGAATTTAAAAAATTAGGTGCAATTGTAACACCTACTGCTTCTTCAGGAAGTTATGGATGTAGTATAAATATTATGTGCGGTACAACCCCCGTTACTTCAGAATCTGCATTCGTTAAAATAACTACATAAAATGGTTAAAGCTAAAAAACAATTAACTAGAGCAGAAGAGTTCGACATAATGAAAATTGTGTTGGACAAATTCTTACTCTTGGCAACTTTCATAATTGCTCTTGGATTTTATTTAATCATAGCGACAGAAGAATATTCTCTTGGCTTTTCAGTTATGGCTTCAGGTGCAATTGTAATGATTATTTTTGCAATGATGCTTGTAAAGGAATATCAGTTTTTAGGAAAATGAAATCTAAAAAAGGTTTTGAACTTTCTGTAAATATGATTGTTGTTATGGTTCTAGGTATAACTATACTTGGAATCGGCATTTCTATTTTTTACAATGCGTTTAATAAAACTATAGAGATGAGAGAGAACGTTGATTCTCAAAATCAAAGACAGCTAGAAGCGTTATTAGATGATGGTTCTCCTGTTGTTCTACCTTTTTCTTCTAAGGAAGGGGAGAGAGGAAGTTATGTTGATTTTAATCTTGGGATAAATAATGAGTTGTTAGCGGAGTTTGATTTTAAAGTTAATGTTACGTATGCATATTTTACTGCAAATCCAACTTTTGATGTAATATTTGAAAATGAAAGGGATTGTGATTCTCAATGTGGTCCTTTATACAATGAAAACTCATTTACTTTACAACATAATGAACATAAATATTTTCCTATAAGAATAATCATTCCAAAGAAAGGAGTTCCTTCTGGACAGTATTTCTTTAATGTTGATGTTGTTTATGATAATTCGACTATTGATGAAACTCCTTACGGTTCAAAACAAGTTATTTCTATTTTAGTTAAATGATGTTGTACATTACAACATAACTTTAAGTTTTAGATTTATTTGTTGTATAATACAACCAAAAAGTTTAAATACTACTTGGTTGTTATATAATACAACATGGATGAACGAGAACAAATATTAATACAAAATTACGAAGAATATTATTCGTTTGCGTTAGATGCATATAATAAACAGAAATATAATTCTGCCACAACTTTATTTTTTAAAGCGTTGGTTTCGTTATGCGATTTATTTTTGTTTAGAAAAGAAGGACAAATCCCTTCTTCACATACAAATAGATTTAGAAGTTTGGAAAAATATCCTGAGGTGTATGAAATTGTTGATAGAGATTTTCCATTTTATCAAGACAGCTATACTGCTAGAATGGATAAAGATATTGCGGAGTTGTTGAAAAATGATGTTGAAGATGTTAAATCAATTGTTGATAAAGGAAATTAAAGAACCTATATTTGACATTATTATTTATGGTTCAGGCGTTAAAGGAAAGCGAAATCCTAATGATTGGGATATTTTGATTATTTTTTCAGATCTTAAATTGAAAGAAAGATTGGAGTTAGTTCAAAAAATAAAGAATAACATCAAAGATAAACTTGAAATTAATTTAGATTTTAAACAAATTTTGTTGACGGAATTATTTTCATCTTCTTTCTTGGCTAGAAGCGGTATTTTCTTTGGCGGACTTAGTGTTAAAAAGAATAGTTCTTTTGCTCAAACATTGGGTTTAAATGCATTTAGTTTATTTACTTATGATTTAAATGGTTTGAATCATACTGAGAAGGTTAAATTCAATTATGTTTTGGCTGGGAGAAATAAAAAAGGAATGATTGAAGAATTAGAGGGTTTAAGGTTAGTTAATGGTGCGGTAAAAATTCCTTTGAAAAATAGTTTGGTGTTTGAAGAAATATTGAATAATTATAAAATAAACTTTGTTAAAAAAAATATTCTTGAAGAAGTTTAATTTCCTTTTATTCCTTGTATGAAGTTAGAATGAATTCCTTTTATTTTATCGGTAGGATATTTTAATTTATTTTTTTCTAATTTATCTTGGGTTACTTTGAGTAAATCTATATCTAATTTATATGAAAGAACAATTATGTAATTGAAAATATCTGCGAGTTCTTCTTCGATTAGTTTTTTCTTCTCAGGGTTTGTTTGTATTTCTTCAACTTCAGATTTGTTTAGCCATTTATAGATTTCAGCTAATTCTCCAACTTCACTCATTAAAGCTAAAATTAAATCTTTTGAGTTGTGGTATTTATCCCAATCTCGTTCTTTGTTAAAATCTTTGATTTTTTGTTGGAGTTCGTCGAAGTTCATGTTTTTTGATAAGTTCGTTAATTTATATTTATTTCTACCAGTATATTTAAATAGAAAGAGTATTTCTTTCCTTTGTGGCAAATTTTTGGAAAATTGTGGATAAAGTCATTCATGAAGCAGATATAATACTTGAAGTAATTGATGCTAGGATGATTGATAAGACAAGAAATCTAGAAATTGAAGGTAAAATTCAGTCTTTGAACAAACCATTGATTCGTGTTATAAATAAATGTGATTTGGTTGATAAGGATGAATTGGTTAAAAAGAAGAAACTGTTAGAACCTTGTGTTTTTATTTCTGCGAAGAATTTTCTTGGAACTACTATGCTTCGTAAGAAAATACTGCAGGTAAGTAAAGGTGAAGCAGTTCTTGTTGGTGTTGTTGGTTATCCTAATACGGGTAAATCTAGTTTGATTAATTGTTTGAGGGGGAAAGGTGTTGCACCAGTTTCTTCAGTTAGTGGATATACTAAAGGAAAGCAAAATGTTAAAGCAGATAATAAAATTCATTTAATTGATACTCCTGGGGTTTTGTCTTCTACTGATTTGAATGATGACAATAGTATAAAGATCGCTACAAAGAATTTCTATAATGAAAAAGATCCTGATGTTGCTGTTTTTTCTTTGTTAAAGGAGCATAAAAAACAAATTCTTGATCATTATGGTTTAGATAATGTTAATGATTTAAACGATGAAAAAATTTTAGAAGAACTTGCTAGGAAAGCTAATCGTTATGTTTCTGGTGGAGAACCAGATGTTCAAATGATTTCTAAAAGAATACTCAAAGATTGGCAACATGGAAAGATAAAACTGTGAGTTAATTGCGAAGCAATTATACTCGCTACGTTTCGCCTAGTGTGACTGGCAAGATAGACAACATGGAAAGATAAAATTGTGAGCGAAAATCAGAAAGCAGATTACAGAATTCGGTGTTGATTTTGTTTTAGGTCAATCAATTTTAAACCTGTTAACTTACAAGCATAATTTTAATAAAATGTTTAATTCTTTCATAGTCATATTTTTTCTATCTTTTCGTTTCATGTGAGATTTATATATTTCATCTAGTTCTTGGAGAATGCGTTCATCAATTTGAGGTTCTAAAGAATCTTCATCAGATAATTCCATGAAACCAGTAGCAGCATAATTAATTTATAAACATTTCTACAAGAATTTAACTAAATCTTTAATTGCTTTTTCTTTGTTTTTCGCTTTAGTAACGCCAGAAGCAACTAAAACTCCATCCGCACCTAGTTTTAAAGCAATCTTAACATCTTTTGATGTTTTAACGCCTGCTCCACAAAGTACTTTTATTTTAGAAGAAACTTTTTTTACAACGTTAACTGTGTTTGAAATTATTTCTGGGTCAGCTGTTGTTACAGAGATATCTCCTCCTATTAATTCAGGAGGTTCAATTGCTATACAATCTGGATTTAATTGTGCTATTGCTTTTGACTCTGGAACTGTTTTTGAACAAACTATCGAGAATAATTTATTTTTTTTGCAAAGTTCTATTGATTTTTTTATTTTAAGAAATGGAATTCTGTCTTCAGAATGGTTTATTAAAACTCCTATCGCTCCGTTTTCTTTTATGGACTTTATGGTGATTTTTCCTGTGTGTCCTCCTGCTTCTTCTATATCTAAGTGTTGTGCTAGGATGGGAATGGTTATTTTTGAACAAGAATTTAAGTCTGGTGCTGAAACAACACAAGAGATATTTTTTGATATTTTTTTGCAAAGTTTAACTAAGGCAACTGCATCTTTTCCTGATGCTTGATCGTATGTTTTGAAATTTATCATTAATGTTGGAAATTTCATTTTAACTTTTCTTATGGTTAAGTACTTATATATTTTTGTATTTTATTAAAAAGTAGGATGCAACCAACACCATAATTAAACTTAATGTTTGTCCTGTGCTTAATATTCCGAAGAAAGTTAAGGCATCTTCTCTCCAAAAGTTTGTAATTAATCTTAATATTCCGTACATGCCTATAAATAACCATGTTCTGAATCCTGGTTTGTATGAGTCTTTTTTATCTTCATTTAATTTGATAAGAATTAATGTTGTGAATATTACTAGGTTTTTTATGGATTCATATAATTGAGATGGGTGTCGACCGACAAGTTGTCCTGCATTCTGCTCCCCGTTAAAGTTTACTGCCCAAGGAACGGATGTTATTCTTCCTATCAATTCTGCGTTTATGAAGTTTGCAATTCTTCCAAAAAATAATGCTAATGATGCCGGTATGACTATTGTGTCTGTTACTTTATATATTGATATTTTATGTTTTTTTGAAAACAAGTATATTGCTAAGACTATTCCTATTAAGCCTCCATGAAAACTTAATCCTCCTTGCCAAATCATTAAAACGCTTAAAGGGTTGTAGATGAGTTCTAAGGGATTATAGAATATGAAGTCTAGTAATCTTGCTCCTATTATGTTTCCTATTAATATATACATAAAAAGTGAATCTGTTTGTTCTTGGTTTAGTTTTAAGAATTTTTTTTGATTGTGTAGAAACCAATATGCGAAAAGGAATGCTAATGCGTAGATTATTCCGTAATATCTTATGCCGTATCCTTCTTTTATGAAATTTAACGGTATTGCTATTGGGTTGATATTATGTATGAACATGTGTTTAGTTTAATGTGCTTATATTTAATTTTAACTCTAAAATTGAAAAAATTTCTTTTTGCTAATTGATTATAATCAAAAACTATATAAATGAATTAAATACAATGTTTTACATTATGGGGAAAGTGGCTAAAGATACATCGCTTGCAGAGATGACTTTAAGAAAGTATGAGCGTCCTGATGGGTTTTCTGGTAGGGAACTTGTTAGAAAATTATGCTTGGGTCTTGGTTTATTGCAACCTGGTGATTCTAGAGATGTTGTCGTTGATGTTTTACATGTTATGCTTCAAAATAAAAGAGAATTAAGTAGTAAAGAAGTTGAAGATCTTGTAATTCAAAACAGAGAAAAGCACAATGTTCCTCTTTTAGGTATTGCACCATCAAACATTAGAAGGCAATTATTACGTTGTCGTGAATTATTCTTAATTGAAAAAGTTAAATCTGCTTATCGTATAACTGAGAATGAAAAGTTCTCTGAAATATTTTCTCAAAAAATAAAACAATATTACTTAAATTCAATCCTTGATAGAGTTGGAGAGTATATGTCCAAAATAGATTCAGAGTTTTTAGACAAAAACTTATAAATAAAAGGAGATTTGAAAAAGAGTGGTTGAAAAGATATATGAGCCTGCAGAGGATTCTCAACTTTTACTAGATTGTTTGCTTAAGGAATTTGATAAACAATTTGAAGAAACTCAAGTTTCTATTGAAGACAGAAATGTTAATCTTTTAGATATGGGTGCAGGTTCTGGTTTTATTGGTTTCAGAGCGGCAAAACTTGGATGTCATGTTGTTTGTGCAGATATTAACCCTGAAGCCGTTAAATATATGAATAAACATAAAACCAACGATATTAAAGTTGTTCAATCTGATTTATTTGAAGATGTTGATCCGTTTAAGTTTGATATTCTTGTGTTTAACACTCCTTATTTGCCTAATGATGAGGAATTTCATGATGATGCTTTGCATGGTGGCAAGGAAGGTTATGAGGTTACTATACGATTTTTAAAAGAAGCTAAATTTTATATGTATGATGATTCTGTGATTTTGCTTTTGGTTAGTTCTTTAACTAAGCCTGGAATGGTTGAGCTTTCTATGACTGAGAATGGTTATGATTTTGAGGTTGTTGGTTCTAAGAAAGAATTTATGGAAGAATTGTTAGTTTATAGGGTTTGGAGAAAGTAGTTTTAGATTGTTTCTTAATTTGAACTCAAGTTTTTATAACTAGAAAAAAGTTATTTATCTAAATTGATAAAAATATCTTTTCTATCTTTTCTTTTTACAAATATCTTTTCACTTCCTACTTCATCATCAACATAATAAATTGAATCTTCATCGTAATGACACTCAACATAATTAAGTTTATTTATCAAAAACCACACTATTTGTTCATAATATTTTGGCAAACAAGTTATTGAAGAGTTTTTATCAGAGTTTATTAGTTTATAGACATAATTTCTTGACTCTTTTAAATCTTTTTCGAATTGTTCTTTTGTAACGTTATTTGAAAGAAATATTTCATTCTCTTCTCCTTCATACCACTCATATTTTATTCTAAAGATATTCATGTTTCACCTCTATTAAAAAATAAACTATTATTTATAAACTTTGTGTGGGGTTGTCCAGTGTGGAATCATTCATTTTAAGGAGTTTAATTTTTCTCTGATGGCACATCTTTCTTTTTGAGTTAAATCATTTAATAAATTTTTACATTTGACTAAAAATACTATGCTTTCTTTTTTCATTCTTAAATAAAATTCTTTGGTAATAACTTTGTCTGAATAATATTGTAAATCGTTTCTTGCTTTTTGAGATTTAGTTATTAACTCAAATTCATCAGGTGTAAAAAATTTATTAAGAAAGACATTCATAAATTCAAGGGTACATGAATGAATCTCGCATTTTATTCCGCATTTCATCAAAAGAGCGTACAATGAAAAATATTGTGAATAATATAATGACGAGACTTCCCAATCCAAATTATCTTTTAATGATTGAGCGGCTCTAATTGCATCTTCTGCTTTTTTTAAGTAAGCAATAGAAAGATTTTCATTAGGTTCTATTAATTCAAGTCCATTTTTTGTATTTAAACACCATTTAATTTGTTTCATTTAATATTTCCTCCACAAAAGATTCAACTTGTTTTATGATTATGTGATTTTTCAGTACTTCATTCATTAAAATGTCTTTTTCAAATTTAGAATAAATTTTTAAACTTATTTCTATGTTGTATGCTTTAGATATTTTTTCTATTTCTTTTTCATTACATTTTCCAATTATTAATAAATCTAAATCTGAATCTTTTTTTTGTATATTTTTAGCATATGAGCCAAAAATTATCGCAGATCCAACAATAAAGGGTTTTATTTTTTCAGATATTTCTTTAATTAATGGATTTTTTTTATAAAAATTTATTGTTCGAAGTAATTCTGTCGCAATCACAAAAGGAGTTACAAGTTCTAGATTTTGCAAATTTAAGAAAAATAATTTATTTCTTCCATCTATTTGACTTTTAAGAAAATGTTCTTTTTCTAATTTTAAAAGATATTTTGAGACTGTTTTTTGATTTAATTTATTATTTTTAGCGATATAACTACCAGTTAATTTTACTTTAACATTTTGTACAAATTCTTGAAGTATATTTATATTTAGTAACATTTTACTTATGTAAGTACTTATTTACTTAAATACTTTTCGGTTTATATTTTGGGATACGGTTTGGTTAGAGATGTGTTTGATTCTAGTGATTTATAAACGTTGTGCGGGGTTGTCCTGTGTCAACTGAATTTGTTAACCGCATTTTTTCATTTTCAGCTAATAATGTCGACGGGTTATAATTTGTAACCGTTTAATTTTAATAGAATAATCTTCAAAATAGGTTTTTAATATAGAAAGATTATTTTAAAATCATTTTTTTTATTTCTAAATTGAACTTTTGTGCTCTTTTTAAAGAAGTCATTGCTTTGGATTCTAAAATAATTTCCCCCATTTCATAAGTTAATCGTCCTCGTTTTATTTTTTCACTAAGATAATCTTGAATAATTTCATCTGCTTTTTGCTTTCCTAGAGATTCTGATGCTTCTTCTTGTGCATTAATTAAATCTTCAATTAAATTCTTTTCTAATTTTTTGGTTAGATAAAAAAAGTATATTATTGCATCAAAAGTTACTAAATGAATAGACATCTCACCATTAATTTTGATTCCTTGATTTTCTAAAAGCGCTCTAGCCATATAAAACATGGAATAATAACTTGAATTAATCACCCATAATAAACCATTAAATGATGTTAAACCTAATTCGTTTTGTTTGTCTTTATTAGTGGATAATTCATATAATATTTTTGCAGTATCTACTGAGTTGTTAGCATTGTTAATGAAAAAATCAACATATTTGGGAGTATTTTTTGTAGTTATTTCTTTATTATTAATTAATTTAATTATTCTTTCTTTTGATTCTTTTATATTTTTTTCATTAATCATCTTTCCCTCTCTAAAATACGGTAAAATTGTTCAGCACCATACAAAATTAGATGTTTATTTAATATTTCATTAATTAAATTTATTTCATCTCTTTTTTGTAACATTTCTTGTACACTTTCTATTGAAATTACTCTTTCTTCAATAGGTAAATTATAATTTGCTGCGATGTTAAGTAAAAATTTCTCATTAAATTCTATTTTCGATTTATGATCTACAATTAATAAAATATCTACATCTCTGGGAGTTTTTAAAATTACTGACGAGCCAAACAAAATCAAAATAAAGGATGTTTCTTTTATTTTTTTATTAATTTCTTCTGCAAACAATTTCAAAGTTTTATTTGTTTTAAAATAATTATTTCTTTTTTGATATTCTACGAAGATTAATAAATCATGATTTGTTTTATAATTTAGTTTTAAAAGATTATTTTCATCTAATGTTAATGTGTTAGTTTTTTTTAGTTCTTGTATTGTTCTATGAGTTAATGAAACGTTCATATTTAATTGTTTTGATACTTCTCTTAACGTGAACTTTTTGGTTATATTTGATGTGAACAATTCTAATAGTTTTTGGGTTGTTTTTTTCATTTGTTTACCTTTTTATAAACAAGTGTTTACTATTAAGTATATAAAGTTTTTGATTTGATTTTTTAATTTTAATAGAATATGGTGATTTATAAACGTTGTGCGGGGTTGTCCTGTGTAGTTTAAGTTTTTTCAAAACTTAACTCACATAATATAATTTGAACTTATAATTCGTGGTTTTTTCGGATTTTCTGACGGTGGTTATAAATTACAGTTGTCTTAAACATATTGTTAAAACCATATGGAGGTGTTAAATATGGGATTAACAAATAAAAAAGAAGAACAGTTGAAAAGGATGCCTTTGATTGAATCCAAGGTTCTTAAGAGTAAGGATGGAAAGTATGTCATTCATAGAACGACTATAACTACTATTCGTCCGGTGGCTTACTTTGAGAAGGTTCTTGAGAGTGAGGGAGTTGTTTCTGAAGCGGAAATTGATGATATGATCAATTCTGTTGAGACGGCTTAGTTTTTTTAGCCCGGCAAGCGATAAATGTTTTTACATCTAGCTTTTGGTCCGGGCTTCTTTTTTGAATATTTTGCGGTTTGAAATCGCAATGTTTATAATAAAGATTATTTAAGTATACATTAGTAAAGTATATAAAAGGGTGAAAGTTTACATTGGTAATGGATAAAGATATATTGGAATTAACAATAATTGAACAAAGAGATTCATTTGAAAATAAAAAAGAATTTTTAAAAAGATCTCTGGATAGTAATATATGTAGTTCTAAAAAAATAATTGTTATTTCTGGGATTAGACGATGTGGAAAAAGCACTTTATTAAAGCAAATATCCGATAACTATTCTAATTATTATTATTTAAATTTTGAAGATGAAAGATTAATTGACTTTGATTATAAGGATTTTAATGTTCTTTTAGAAATATTTTTTAAACTATATGGTGAACAAAAAATTATTTTATTTGATGAAATTCAAAATATATTTGGATGGGAAAAGTTTGTAAGAAGATTATTTGAAGATGGATATAAAATATTTATAACTGGTTCTAATGCTAAATTACTTAGTTCAGAGATTGCTACAACCCTTACTGGAAGAAATTTAACTAAACAATTATTTCCTTTTTCATTTAAAGAATTTTTGGAATATAATGATTTTGAAATTAAAGAGATTTATTTAACTAAAGAAAAAAGTAAATTAATGAAACATTTAAACAAATATTTTCAAATGGGAGGATTTCCTGAAGTTGTTAAAAGTGATGATGTTGATGAATTAAAACAATTATATCAAGATACGATTATAAAAGATTTGTTGGTTAGATTTAAAATAAGAGAAACAAAAGCATTTAGAGAACTTGTTCTTTATTTAATTTCCAATATTACAAATAAAATTAGTTATAATAATTTGAAAGTTAATTTAGGTTTTAGTAGTACTACGAGTGTTAAAAATTATGTTGATTTTTTGGAAGAAGTTTATTTATTATTTTCTTTAAATAAATTTGATTACTCTATTAAAAAACAAATGAATAACGACAGGAAAATTTATTGTATTGATTGTGGTTTGGTTAACGCCAATTCTTTTAAATTTACCGAGGAACGAGGCAAGATTTTAGAAAACATTGTTTTTTTAGAGTTAAAAAGAAAGAATTTAGATATTTATTATCATGGTGGTTTGAAAGAATGTGATTTTGTTGTTAAGGAAGGAACTAAAATAACTTCTGCAATTCAAGTTTGTGATAGTATGGATTTGATTGAAACTAGAAAAAGAGAGGTTTCTGGTTTAATTGATGCTATGAAAAGTTATAAGTTAAAGGAAGGAATAATTATAACTTACGATACAGAAGATGAGTTCTTTGAAGAGGGTTTTAAAATTCAAGTGGTTCCTATTTGGAAATACTTAACATTAGTAATGTATAAAAAATAGTTAAATTATACATTAGTAATGTACACTTTTGGTTACAGGTTCTTTTATTTAATCTTCATCAAGAAAAAAAGAATACCCATTTGCGATTATTTTTGTTTTTAATTTTACTTTATTAAATAGTTCTTTTTGATTTTCATTCATAGTTTGACCGTATTTAGCTTCAATTAATTTTGTTTTAGTGATAAAATCTATTTCAAATCCGTCCTTTGAATAATATTTAGGGTTCTCACTTTTGATTTTGTTATAAACTAAGTTTTCATATATTGCGCCTTTGTCTCTAAATCCTACAAGTACATTTTTTATACCTACATCCCCGCAATAAAATTTTTTGTCTGCTTTTATAACTTCATTAAGTTTACCATGTAACTCTATTTTTGAAAATAAATATGTTTCTATAAAATAATTAATATATGATTGAATTGTATCTTTTGAAAGGTTCAATATTTTGGATAACTTAGTATAAGATAATTTTTTCCCTACTCGTTCTAGCAATAATTTTAACAAATCAAACACTAATTCATTATTTTTTAAATTGTGTTTTGCAATAATGTCTTTTAGAACAATATTATTTACTAAATCTGTAATGTATGTTGGATCTTTTGTTAAGACATATTCAGGCATACCACCAATTTCCATATATTCTTCAAAATAATTTTCAATTAAATACATTTCACTCGATTTTAAATTATAATTTCTAAATAGACAAAATTCTTTAAAGTCTAAAGGTTCTATTTCAATATATTTTACTCTTCCTGTTAAAAATGCTCCTTTATCTCTCAATGCAGAGGCGGATGAAGAACTAACAAACAGTTTAAAATTCCCTAAATCATAAAGATTTTTCAATTCTTGATTAAAATGTTCTTTTGATGTTATTTCATCTAAGAACAAATATACTTGTTCATTATTTGGAATTGAATTTAATTTTTTAAATTCTCTGATGATTTCGTAAATTGTTAATGTGTTGAACGCCAACATATCCATTGAAGCATAAAAAATGTGTTTTTTATCAATACCTTCTTTTAATAACTTGTGAATGGTTTGTTTTAATAAGGTTGTTTTTCCTACTCTCCTTAATCCTATGAGAAAAATTACTTCTTTGGTTTTTGTTAAAGAAACTAATTGGGGAATATATTTTTCTCTTATTTTAAAATTTATTTCGTAATTATCTTCCCACCAAGGATTTAATTGATTTAATAATTCTTTCATGGTTTAGGTAATCTTTCTTTATTTATAAAGGTTGCTATTGGTAATAGCCAGAAAGGGTTGTTTGTGGCTAATGGCATTAGCCAAATATATAAATAAGAAGAAGTTATTTTTCTAATAGTTGAATTTACCCCTAATTGCAGGGTTTATTATCTTAAGCAGTATGTGCAAATTTTGCACTAACTAAATTTTTTTCTAACATATTATTACAGGAAATCCTCAAAGAGAAGAAAAATGGCAATATCCATTAAAAGCCACAAGGGAATTTGTTATCAATGCGATTATTCATAAAGATTATCAAGATGGACTTCATACACAAATAAAAATTTTCCCTTCTAAAATTGAGATATTTAACATTGGAAAATTACCATATGATGTTTTAATTGATGATGTAGTAAGTGGTAATGAAAAATCTCATCCAAGAAATCGTTTAATCGCAGAAATATTTAGAGATTGTGGATTTATAGAACGATATGGAAGTGGCATTTCAAGAGCATTAAAAGAAATAGATAAATTTGGTTTAATTAAACCCTCAATAACTGAAAAATCAGGAGGTTTTGAAGTAGTTGTTTATGATGAGCTGAAAAATGCCGGTGTAAATGCCGGTGTAAATGCCGGTGTAAATGCCGGTGTAAAATTAACTATTTTAGAACAAAATATTTTAATTGAATTTGAAAAAAATAAAGAAATTAGTTTAGTTCAATTATCAAATATATTAAATAAAGATATTAGAACTATAGAAAGAAATGTTAATAAGTTAAAGAAAAAAGGCTTGGTGGGAAGAATTGGTTCTGACAAAAGTGGTTATTGGCAAGTTAAATCAACTTATTGACATAATAGAAAAAAATCAAGGCATGAATGCTAAAAATTATCTGAGGAAACTAAAATACCTATTGACACTCTTAATAAACAAATTAAGATTCTAGTTTCTAAGAAACTTATTATAAGGGTAGGAAGTCGTAAAACAGGCGGTTATTTTATTACTAATGGCGGATTAAATAACTGAAATCAGGAGGTTTTGTTATTTGATTGGTTAAATTTCTTATGATTGTGTGTTTATTCTTTTTGTTGATTACTTTGAGAATGTTCTTGAGAGTGAATTGGATTCGGGTTCGCTTCATGAAAATTTAGTTTATCACGTTATTAAGGGGGAGAATCCTAATTTTATTTATGTTGATGGTATGGAGATAGATTTTTGTTTTAAGGATGTTTTAATTGAAGCTAAATATGGTATTGTGCTTGAGGGAAAGCAAAAAGAGTTATTTGATTCTTTGAAGTTTAAGAAGAAAATTGTTGCTAATGGTGTTGATTTCTTCTTGGAGAAGAAGTGTTGAATTCATAAGGTTTTTAAAGGATTTGAGTTTGTTGTGATTTATGATTAAAAGGGCTCAAGCGAAGTTTGATAGTTTGTTGACTGAGTATTCTCCTAGATTTGGATTGGATTTAAATTATTTTGTTAAGAATGGCTTTTGGTTAAATGTTAGTCAGTTTTTCAATATATTAAAATATTTTGTTCTTAGCATTATTTTTGCTAATTTTTTAACAAAAAATGCATTTGGAGAATATAATTTTATTATGTCTGTCTTAGCCATTATGAGTGTTATCGCTTTACCTGGAATGAGTAATACTATTTTTAAATCCGTTTCAGAAAAATTTCATGGAAATTATTTTTTAAGTTTAAAAAAAATATTCAATTATTCCTTGATAGGAAGTCTAGCTTTAATATTTGTTAGCGCATATTATTTTTTCAGTAATTTTATTCTTGCATCAGCCTTTTTGTTTCTCGCAGTAATATTCCCCATATATATTTTATGTCCTCAATATGTTAACTTCTTTAATGGTTTGAAAAAGTTTGAACTTCAAGCTAAATTGAGTTCATTCTTTAATTTCATATCAACTCTAATTATTATTGGAGTTGTATTTTATACAAATAATATTCTATACATTTTACTTAGTATGATTCTTACTCAAGTTTTAATTCAAGGATATTATACATTTTTTCTAGTCAAGAAATATATTAAAAATAATAATGTTGACTTGAAGAGTGTTGAGTTTGGTAAAAAAATTAGTTTGTCATCGGCCTATTCTACTGTGGCTTTGCGTCTAGATAGTTTAATAGTGGCTACTTTGTTAGGTTTTGAAGAATTGGCAATTTATACAATAATTACTGTTATTCCTAATCAGATTAAAACTATGTCTAGTACATTTACTCCTTTATTTCTACCTAAACTCGTAGAAAACAAAAATACAACTAAAAAAGATATAAGACGTCATTTTTGGAGAATTTTATTGATTACATCAGGATTAATATTAGTATATGTGGTATGCGCGAAATTTATTTTCCAAATATTCTATCCTCAATATTTAGCTTATTGGAAATGGAGTGCATTATTTAGCATCAGTATATTGAGCTTTGCTACAACAATCCAGTATGCTTATTTCATAAAATGTAATGCAAGCAAAATAATCAATATTACCACTATAGTTTTATCAACATATGTTATGGTTGGTTCATTCTTTTGGATATATTATTTTGGTATAATGGGTGCCATTATAAACAAAATTATTTTTAGATTTTTGGGATTTATTTTTTATGAAATTGGATTAAACAAGTTAGACACGGGTAAAAATGAATAAAGAATTATTAAAAAGATGGGTTAAACAACCTCCTAGGAATCCTCTAATTCAATATTTGAGAGATGCAGAAAAAGATATTGCTATAAACTATTTAGATCATGATGATTTGATTGTTGATTTAGCTACTGAAATTAATCTAAGCAAGTTCATTAATAAAAAAATAATCCGTTTAGATGCTTCAAAAGAATCATCTGATTTTGCCAAAAGTTTAAATGTAAACTCTATAAAAGAATACTCTTACTTTAATCCTCAAAAACCTAAATTTACTATTAAAGATAATTCAGTTGACGTCATTGTTAGTTTAGGTCCATTTGATTGGCACTTTCTTAATATTCCAGAAACAATAAATGAGTGTAGGCGAATTCTAAAGAAGGGAGGTCATTTGATATTTTCAGTACCAACCAGAAATTCCAGTTATTGTTCTGAGAAGAATATGAAAAAATTCAGATATTACCATCTTCCTACACTCATTAATGACGTCTCTTCTTGGGGAGTTATTCAAAATTTAGGATTAATCTACCAACCACATAAATATTCTTATCTTTTGCCTAACTGGATTCAGAAGCTATTTATTTCTTATTGTAATTTTAAAACTAAAAATTATACTAAAAATAGAAAAATAACAAAAGCAGGGTATGCCGTTTTAGATGTTAATTTTCCTGAATATAAAGATTATTTAGATAAAGCATTAAACTCTTTGTTTAGACCTCTAAAACAAAATGGATTCTGGAAAAAAAATCATATATCTCGAGGTTTGATATTTGATGAAAATCTTAACTGGTGTGAAGATAAGGAGAATAAGAATCGTTATGCTCCCTTTACTTTGTTAGGGGTTATGAATTGGAGGAAAACTAATGATGTAAAAATTTATGACTCAAAGATTCAAAGTACTTTAAATTTTTACAAGGAGTATATTACACAAGGAAATATATGTAAAATTCCTTCTTATGGCCTAGGACCCTTATTGTATGCTTATGTTGTGAGTTATTCTTTGTATAAAATAGCAGATTACCAAAAACTAGCTAAACAAATAGTGACGTATTTAGAAAGTAACTCAAAAGTTAATACTAGTGAAGATGCTTTAATTTTAATAGGGATTAGTGAATATTGTAAAGTGTTTCACCATTCTGCTCAAACTCTAAACAAATGGTATAAATTTATATTAAAAAAACAAAATAAAGTAGGTTTATTTTTATTTGATAATCCTACAACTAAGCGACATCAAAATCAGATGTACGTCTGTTGGGGATTGATGAGTGCAGCTCAAGTTCTCAATAAATCTCTGAAACCTATTGAACAATGTCTAAATTATACTATCCAAAATAGAATGCTTGATGATGGAGGAATTATTTGGGAAGACCTAAATTTTTTCGATAAAAGTAAATTGTGGTTATTAACGAAAGTTGGTAGAAAAGAACCTTATTGGCAATTCTTTTTTGAATGTCATCAAACCTTCTTTGCAAATACAATTCTTAATTATTATCTAGCTGGTGGAAAGAAAAATTATGATTCTGAATTAAATAAAGCATTGAACTGGATTTTTGGAAATAATAAATTAAATAAAGATTTAGTTCAACTATCTCAAATTGGAGTGCCAATGAGAATGATTGATATCAATGGTGAATATAGGATAAAAAGACAGATGTTTAAAGGAACTTATGAAATAGGCGCTTATATTCTGGCTTTGAATAATTATATAAGGTGGTTTAGAAAATGAATATTTTAATGGTGTTATATCAAAATTTTCCTCCCGATATTAGGGTAGAAAAAGAAGCAAAGAGTTTAATTGCTGCAGGACATAACGTTTTCGTTATTGGAAAAAAGTCTATGGAAACTGTCGAAAAACATAATGAAGTCACAATTATAAATTTAAAACCAAATATTTTTGATTCTTTAATGTTTATGTTAAATTTCCATAAACCATTTTTATCTAAGCGAATTAAACAACTTATTAAGCAATATAATATCGATGTAGTACATGTTCATGATTTACCTTTAGTAAAAACTGCTCTAAAATCCACCAAGTTACCAGTTATTGCAGATCTACATGAAAACTATCCTGCTGCAATGGAAGTTTATGCCAAAGCTAATAAAAAAGTCATAAATAAACTATTTTATTGGGTTTTATCTAAAAAAAGATACAAGAATTATGAACTGAAGGTTTTGAAGAAAACTTTTGCTAATATAATTGTAGTTCCAGAAGCATATACTCGATTTGAAGGAAAAATTACCAAAGAAAAGTTTTTTGTTGTTTCTAATACAGTGGACTTTGAAAATTTCAAAGAGTCTAAGTTCAAATCTCCTAAAAATAAATTTATTGCTACCTATGTTGGAGGATTTAATTTACATAGAGGAATTGACACGTGTATCAAAGCCATTCCCCATATTAAAGAATCTAGATTCAGACTAAGTTTAATTGGTGGTAAAGGACCTTATGATGCTGAAATGAAAGCTTTGTCTAAAAAATTAGGTGTTGAAGATAGAGTTTCTTTTGAAGGATGGAAATCATTTTCAGAAATCCAGAGATTCATAGAAGAAAGTAATATATGTCTGGTACCACATAATGATTTTGAACACACTCAAACAACAGTTCCTCATAAACTTTTTCAATATATGTTGTTAAAGAAACCTGTTTTGGTAAGTGATTGTGCTCCTCTTAAGAGAATTATAGAAGAAACTCATTCTGGCAAAGTGTTTAAAGCAGATAATCCAAAAGATTTCGCTAAAAAAATAAATGAATTTATGAAATTATCCGATGTCCAAATGCAAGAATATGGGTTCCAGGGTAATCAAGCAGTGAATAAAAGCTATAATTGGAATATCGATACCAAAGAATTATTAAACCTCTATTCTAAATTAAGAAAATAATCTTTCTACTTTTCTTGCTCTAGCTTGGTAAGTATTTTCCCTCACTAAATCCATATTCTGTTCTGATTCTTTTTGATATTTAGATAAATGTTTTATTAGTTTTCGCAATATTAAATTTAATATTTCTACATCTCCTGATGGATAATAATTAGCATAGCCTTTCCCTATTTGTTTTCTTATTAAAGAAAAGTCTGAAATTATAAAAGGTCTTTTCGAAGCCAATAATTCATATATTTTAAGGAAAGATATATCGTAAAACTGAGACATTATTTTATCATTGTAACCTGCAAATAAAATATCGGAAGCTTTGCCTATTAATCCTGGTTGTTTTGTAAAACTTTTCAAGAAAACATTATCTGGAATATTTTTAAGTTCAGATTGTTTCGATCCATATAAATAAAATTGAATAGCTGGATTCATTTTTGCTACACTAAACAATGTATCTAAGTCTCGTTCTAGAGAACTTCCTGTATAAGATACAATAATTTTATCCTTAGGCCAATCTAACTCCATACGAGCATCTTCTTTAGATATTTTTATATCTATGACTTCTATATTGAAAGCATTAGGAATGACCTTTATTTTGGTTATATTGTACTTACGCTTTTTTAATTCTGTTTTGACTCCTTCTCCAACTATAACTACATTCTTGACATATTTTAGTGTAAGTTTTAATAATAGCTTCCATAAAAACTTTTCATGAATTTCATGTAATTCATAAATCACTTTCTTTTTTTTGAAAAAAAATGAAACTAACAGAGCGAACATCATATCTCTTGTGTATATATTGTCCACATCTCTTTTTAGTTTTATAAATTGTCTAAATAATTTTAAGGTTCTCATATAATAATTTGACTCAGATTTCAATATTATTGTTTTATAATCAAAAGGAGTTGTATAATACTTAGATATTTTCTCGTTTGAATTATTGTATCCCATTAAAGTTAGATTCACACCAATTTTCCTTAAAGCATGACACATATTTGTAACTTGTACTTTATTGGCTTCTGGTTTTGAAAAGTCTGCATTGTGAACATACAACAACTTCATTTGTAAACCTCATTTATAATTGTGTTGGTATATCTTTTCCAAGTATATTTTTCTGCTGTTTTTCTTGCTTGTTTTCCAAATTTTTCAATTTCGTTTCTATTATTGTAAAAAAATAATATTTTTTCTTTAATTGAATTTACATCTTGTATTGGAATTATAAATCCTTCTTTACCATTTTGAATAACTGAACCTGCATTATATGTTGTTATTATTGGTAATCCACAAGCCATTGCTTCGTAAACTGATTTTGCAGAACCTTCCATTAATGATGGAAAAACATAAATGCTGTTTTTAGGTAATTCTTTTATTAAATCTATGTGTCCGTGTGCAAAAATATTATATTTACTTGAATTTTTTAAATAACTTTTTGTTTCTGGATAAACTCGTCCATATAAATTTAATTTTGCTGATTGCGGTAATTGTTTTTTATCTTTAAGTTGTTTCCAAGCTTCAATTAAATATTTTATTCCTTTTCTGTTATTTACATTACCTGAAAATGCAACTTGAAATTGTTTTGATTTATTTTTTTGTGGTTTAAATTTATTAGAATCAACTCCAAATGGAATTATTTTTATTTTCTTTTCTGGAATTTTTTCTAATAATAATGAATCTTTAACAAATTGAGAAGGAACTATAAATAAATCTACATATTTGAATGAATTTTTTATGAAATTTAATGTTTTTGTTGATTCTCCCTTGAATAAAATATTAAACTCTTTAATTTTATTTAGAATATTTGGTAGTGCTATTGGAACATCTTGGATTATTTTTATTTTTGAATTCGAAGTTTTAATATATTTATATGTTTCAGGAAGGAAGTTCCAAGAGTGAATTAATTCAATTTCTTTAAAATTAGTTTTAGTTAATTTTCTTAAAAGAAAATATTCAAATAGTTTATTTTTAATTTCATTTGCAGGAAATTTCTTATAAATATATATAGGCATTGCAGTTAATACTTGCATACTTAATTTAGCGAAAGGAAATATTAATTTTATATTGTATTTATATACTAAATTTTTCTTGAATGAACGTGTAAATATAATTAATTCACTTTTAGTTATATGTTTAGTTATGTGGGATGCTCTTGCACCTATTTGTTCGCCAAAGTCTGAATTTAATATAAATATTTTTTTCATTTTAAACCCTTTATTTTATTTACCCACAAGTCTATATTTTCTAAATCCTCAATTATTAAATTTTTATTTTTGTTGGCTTCAGGTAATCCTCCTTGATTACTTGTAATTACTGGTATTCCTACATACTGTGCTTCTAAAACAACTCTTCCAAAAGCTTCTTTCCATCTAGAAGGAACCAATAATAATTTTGTTTTAGAATAAACTTCCATAATATTTTTCTTTAAAGGCATAAAAATTACATTATTCTTTGTAGATTGTTTTTTATATCTTCCTAATATTATAAATTTTTCATCAGATAATTCTTTTGCAATTTTCAAAACTACATCATAACCTTTTATAGGTTTTCCTCCACCTATAAAAGTTATATATTTTGGGTTTTTACTCATTAACTTTTTATTTAATTTAGAGTAATCTATTGGAGGATATTTTACTATTGATTTCAAACCATATTTTTTCAATAATGACTTTTGAATAAATTTTGAATTGGCAATTATTTTAGTCGCATTTTCCAAAGCAAATAAGTTTGATTTAGCATAATATTTTCTGAATGGAAAATCGATAATATCTTTGATTATCTTCAAAATATACTTAAATCCATTTTCATAATTATGAAATTCATTTAAATTATTTTCATCCCTTAAATAATAATGATAAGGAATATTTTTATTTTTAGCTATTTTTGAAACAATGGGGGCCAGCAAACTTTGAGTTAGAATTAAATCGCAATCTTCTAAATATTTATTAATTTCTTTAATGAAAAAATTTTTATTTAATTTTAAAGAAATAAAACGAGATTGTTTGATATTATATTTTAAAGGAATATTTATTCCTTCGAGTCCTTCTATGTTAAATTTTCCTTTTCTAAATCGTTCATCAAACGAAATTACTTTACAATTGTTTTTTTGAGAATATTTTTTTAATTCTTCAGTTATGGATTTCTCCGCTCCTCCTGACATTGATGGAAAATACCATGAAATTAAAGTTATCTTCATTTTTTCAACTCGCAAATCACATATAAATTAGGACTGTATCTTGGAATAATATTTCCAATTCCATTCTCTATTCTAAACTTAATCTTCCAAATTAAACCTTGATTAGCTATATTCGTAGTCAGATTACAAAATCCTATTTTTTTTACTTTAAAATATCTAGATAAAATTAATTTTAAAGAATCTTTTGAAAAATACTTAATGTGCTCGGAATATTCAGGTTCTTTACCAAAAAAAGCATAAAATCCAAATCTAAAAGAAGTAGAATTTGGAGTTGATAAAAAAAATAATCCCTTTGAATTAAGATGTTTTTTAACATTTTCCAAAAAGATACCTGTATTTTCTATGTGTTCAATTAATTCTCCTGCAACTATAACCTCGTATGTTTTCTTAAGATTTAAAGGCTCATTTAAATCTGCTGTATAAGTGGTTCCTTTTTCAATATCTACACCTTCGTATGATTTTGCAAATTTGTTTATTAAATCTTTGAAATCTCCCCAAGAATTACTCAAATCTAGAACGGATTTATTCTTTATTAAGGGGATTACTAATTCTTCTCGAGTTTTCATTTTAGTTTAAAACCTTCCTTCTTTAAAAAACTTATTTATTTCTTTATAAACATTTTCAACTTTTATTTTATTTAAACCATTTAATTCATCATCAATGTATTTGGATTCATAATTATACATTTTTTTTGGCTTATCCCAAAAAGCTTTGTTTTTTCCTTGAATTAAAGGCAATCTTTGATTTGGATTTACAGGTCCAAAAAAAGATATTGTCGGTGTTTTCATCATAAAAGCAAAGTGCATTGGACCACAATCAGATGTAATGAATAAATCAACATATTTTAAGAAATAAATAGATTCTTTTAAATTTAATTTTCCTGTTATATTATGAACTCCATATTTTGATTGTTTTTCTATTTTATAATTTAACTCGACTGCGTCCGGACCACCATATAAAATTAAATTGAATTTATCATTCAATTTTTCAATCAATCGAATATAATTTTTTTCATCCCATCTTCGAGATTCCCAAAGAACAAAAGGATTTAATGCAATTGTTTTTTTCTTATCTAAATTTAAAGATTTAACAAATTTTTCTACACTTTTTTTGGTTTGTTCTGAAAACTTGGGCTCAATTAAAGATTTTTCTAATTTTAAATCCAATGAAGAGGCAATATTCAAAGCCATATATGAAAAATGTTCAGTTTTATTAAATTTCAAATGGTTCTTCAATTTAAAATTAGCCAATATTTGAAATCCTCCAAAATAACCTAAGAAAAATCTAGGTTTTAAAGCCTTTGCATAGTAATATTGATTTACCCCTCGATTCATTATTATCGCTAAATCATATTTTTCTTCACTCAATTTTGAAAATTCTTTTTTTAGTGAAATTAAATCCCCGTTCACTATGTGAATTTTATTTAATTCATCAATTTTGTCAAATAAATCTTTATCAGTAATAAGATGTAATTTAGAATTTGGAAAATTTTCTCTCATTGTTTTTATGAAAGGAGTACTCATAATAAGATCTCCTATTCCTAATGGTTTTGTTGAGATTAAAGCAATTTTTTTAAATTCTTTTTGATAATTTATCTTTTTCTTAAAAGTTAATTTATTTTTAATTAAATTTATAGATTCTAATAACTTCACAAAAAAAACTTTCATCTTACATAAACCTCTCATACCACATTTCAAAGACCAATATTGCCCACAATTTCTGAGCAATAACATTTCTTAATTTAAAATTCAACTTACACGCCTTCAAATCCTTCAACAATTCCAAAGCATAATCTTGGTTATACAATCCATGTTTGTTTTTATTTAATAAGTTTATAAGTTTATCTTTCAACACATTCTCAAACCAATAATCTATTGGAACGTTAAAACCATGTTTTCTTCTTTTGTAAACTTCTTTAGGAATTTCATTTTTAAAAGCTTCTTTTAAAATTCTTTTCTCATTAAAGTATTTGAGTTTAAACTCTAAAGGTAATGAAAACGCAAATTCCATTAACTCATAATCCATAAAGGGCGTTCTTTGCTCCAATCCAAATGCAGATGACATTTTATCTGCTTTCATGAAAAAGTCTTTGAAAAGTAAGTTTTCAACATCAAATTTTTGAATTTCTACCAAATTCTGGGCTTTGATGGAAGGTAATTTTTCATCCAGCCCTAATTTTTCTAATTCTTCTTTATCAAAAACTCTAGTTATTTCTAAGAAAGATTCTGAATAGGATTTTCCTTTCATGTTATATAGTATTTTTAATAAAGGATTTTTTGATTTAAAAAATACAAATTTTTTCAATTTATTTCCATATTCTAATAATTTATATCGGTCATAACCTGTGAAAATCTCATCCGCTCCATCTCCAGATAATACAACTTTATTAAATTTTGAAACTTCTTTTGATAATACATAAATTGGCAAGAATCCAGGATCCGCTCCTATTGGTTCATCCATGTGATAAATCATTTCATCTAGATAATTTAACATTGATTTTTTATCTATTTTAATCTCATGATGTTTTGTCGCCAAATTATCGGCTACTAACTTTGCATAGGGAAGTTCATTTGTTGTATCAAATCCTATTGAAAATGTATGTAATTCAGGGTTTAATTTTTTAGCCAATGAGGTTACAATTGAACTATCTAATCCACCAGATAACAATGAAGCTACTGGAACATCTGAAACCATTCTTAAGCCAACGCTTTCTCTTAATAATTCTTTTAATTTTACTTTTGCTTCATCAAAAGATAACTTATTTTCTTTTATTTTTAAAGAATAATATTTTTCATAAAGAGTTACTTTTTTTTTCTTTAAATCAAAAACCATATTGTGTCCTGGTAAGAAATTTTTCACGCCTTTCAAAATGGTTCTTTCGCCAAATGTAAATCTATATGTGAATATTTGTTCTAAAGCAATTTTATCTATTTCTTTTTTTGATAAGAATGGAATTAATGTTTTCATTTCTGAAGAAAAATAAAATTTGTTTAAATCCTTATAATAATATAGTGGTTTTTTTCCAAATCTATCTTTCGATAAGAATAATTCTTCGCTACTTTGATCATAAATACAAAATGCCCACATTCCTTTGAATTTTGAAACGCAGTCTTTACCCCATTCTAAATAAGATGCTAAAATAACTTCAGTGTCTGAATCGGTTTTAAAAAAATATTTTTTACTTTCTAACTCTTTTTTTAATTCCTGATAGTTATATATTTCTCCGTTGAAGGTTATGTGTAATTTGTGACCTTGATGAAAATAAGACAGGGGTTGATTTGCTTTTGAAGATAAATCAATGATTGATAATCGAACTTGGCCTAATGTAACGTTATCAAAACTTAAATTTCCAGATGAATCTGGACCTCTATATTTTATTTTTTCATTCATGGCTTTAATTAAAACTGTGTCTTTGAAATTAAATCCATTTATTCCGCACATTTAATTCACCAATATTTCAAATTCTTTTTCGTATTGTTTGATGACTTCATTCCAGTTAAAATTTTTTTCTATATGTTTTTTAGCATTCATCGCCAAAACAAGTCGTTTATTCCTGTCTTCCGCTAATTCAATTAGTCCACTTAGAATTTCTTTAGAGGAGTTATCTTTTAAAAGTATTCCTGTATTTGAATCAATCACATCTGTCGCTCCTTCATCAGGAGAAGCAATTACAGCACATTTGCAATACATTGCTTGTAATAATGAATTAGATAATCCTCCACCAGGATAGGATGAATGAAGGAATATATCAAACGATTTCATAAACGATATGGCTTCGGAAAAACTTTTTTTACCTAAAAATTTAATTCCTTCTTCACCTGAAGCTAATTTTTTCAATTTTTCTTCATCTTCACCATAACCTACAATCAGATAAACACATTTATCTTTAATGTTCGAAGGTAAATTTTTAAAAGCTGAAATTGAATTTTCAAGTCCTTTCCATTTATAAAATCTACAAACCGAACCTAAAATAATTTTATCTTTGAATTTAGTGTCAGAACTAATTTCATCATAAAGTTCAAAATCAACCCCTCGTCTAATTATAGGAACATTCTCTTGTCTACAATTTACAAAATTTTTACAAATAAATTTTTTAACATCATTTGATATTGCTACATTTGTATCTGCTAATTTAAACAACATCTTTCCTAAAGTTTTATCATACACTTTTGCAACAAATGATTTAAATTTTGAATCTAACTTAACAAATTCGCTTCCATGTTCTACGTGCATTAGAGGGATTTTTTTAAATCTAAACTTAGCAAACATCATTCCTAATGTTGAATTTGGAAAAAATCTCGTTCTTGTCATAACTAAATCGTATTTGTTAGAATAAAGTGAAAAATACATTTTCCAAAATTTTAAATTAAATATTTTTGGTTTTGTAAAATTTTTGACGACTTCGTGAGCAGGATATCTTAAAACTTTAACCTCATTGTGAATAGTTTCTCTTTCTTTTCCACCGATATTGGGAGCAAAAATAGTTACGTCATAATTTTTTTTGGAAAGATATTTAACAAATTCATCTACGTGAGTTTCTAATCCTCCAATAAAAGGCAAAAAATTACCTGGAAATATTATTAATTTCTTTTTCTCCATATAAATCTCCATACCATTTGTAAACCATTCGCTACACTTTGACCATGACCTTTTCCCAAGGAATGATCTGTATAAATTACTTTTATGGGAACTTCTTTAAATTTTAACTTGTGTTTATGAATTTCTCCGATTATTTCAGAACAAAACTCAAAACCATCATAATTTAATTTAATTTTTGAAACTGCTTTTTTGTTAAAAACTTTAAATCCACTTTGAGAATCTCTAACATAAAGTCCAAAGAAAATCCATGTGAGAAAACTTCCAAACATGTTAATTAATTTCCTCGTTAAAGGCATTCCTTTAGTTTTTATTAAACGAGAGCCAATCACAACGTCATATTTTAAAGCATACTTTAACAAATTAACAACATCTTTAGGAGAATGTTGTCCATCAGAATCCATAAATACAAAATGTTCGAAAGGAGAGTTCTTTGCATATTCCAACCCCGTTTTAGTTGCTCCTCCTGCACCTTTATTTTTTGAATGATGAATTACTTTAGCTCCTGATTTTTTAGCTTCAGAAAAGGTATTGTCTTTTGAACAATCATCAATTACAAGAATATTTTTAAAACCTTCTTTTTGGATTTCAGATAAAACAGAATAAATTACTTTTCCTTCGTTATAAGCTGGTAAAATGATGCAAACTTTATCTAAATCAACCATAAAAATAAAAAATAAAAAGCCTTTTTAAGGCTTGTGAATTAATACTTTACCTTCCAAGTTTGCAATTTCCAGCCATTTGTCGCCACAGAATAATCAAAATGCTCAAAATGCTTTAATCCTGCTCCTCCAAGGAAGAATGCTCTTGTGAATAAAGAGCCTCCTAAAGGCGAATATGCAAACATTACAAGATAATCATTTCCTGAGTTGTAAACAACTAAATCTACTGAACCTGTTGAGT
>JAQUYS010000061.1 GCA_028691765.1 Candidatus Nanoarchaeia archaeon
TTTAGTTAATGCAGGATGCTACATATTAGAACCCGAAGTTTTAGAAATGATTCCAGAAGGATATGGTCGATTTGAAATAGATGTTTTTCCTAAACTTGCTAAACAAGAAGAACTTTCAGGATATGTTTTTTATGGAAAATGGATTTATGTAAGTGATGAAGAATCCTTGGAAATGGCAAATAAAGACTGGTGAAGCGGAATGCAGAATAAACACACAGAAGACTGAAAACAGAATACGGCATGCAGAATTAGAATTCAAAACCAATATTTAATTAGTATTAGAAAAATAAAATAAAATAAAAATTAAAGTTGTTTTCGAATTTCGTCAGACTTAACCATTGCCAATTCAAAGATTTGATCAATCTCATCAATTGTAAATGGAGTTTCTCCGCCTTTTTGTAAAGAACAGAACTTTCCATCTTGACCAATAGTACAAGTAAGTCTAGCATCTAAAACATCTTCTTCATCTTTAGTTGGGTCAATAATTAAATGATCTCCAATTTTTCCAACTGTAACTGCAATAGGTTCCTTTTCAACAATTAATTTTTTGTCTGAAAGATGTTTATAATCAACAACACCATTAACAATTTCAGGGAATCTAGTTGTTTTTAATGCAGCTAAAGCAGCGATTGCACCAGCATCAATTATGTTTCCATCATGATTTAATGGAACAATATCCACACTAACCATCCAAACTTTTTCACCTGGAACAATGCATAATTCTTCTACATCTACAGATTTACTCTCACGAATACCTCGATCGATAACTCTTCCGATTTCAATTGCATCAATACCTGGTGGACCACTTTCAATAGATTCATATGCCATTGGTAATAATTCACAACCAACCATTAACACACCTTCATTTGGTCTATCTCCAAAAGGGGAACCAATAGATAATTTTACTCCAGCTAAAACTTCAGTATTTCCAAGTTTAACTCTAGCAGAACCTTCAGATGTTGAAATTAAATCTGTTTCAATTTCTAAATTTCTCCAATCCTCTAATGTTCTTCCATCAAATCGATATCCTGCGTTTAAGCTTTTTAATAAATGTTCTTTTTCAGTATAATTCATCTTAAATCACCTACAGCATATTTATTTTTTATTGCTTCTCTTTGAATTTCAGCAATTTTTTTACAAGCTTCTTTACCCATATTTATTGCTTTCATTAATTCTTCTTTTGTTACTTGACCATCCATTTGAAGTAAAGTTACTTCTTCACTTGATGGAACCATTGCCATAGCAGTATCTACTGCACCACCATCGGTTTCATCTGCTTCTTCTTCATAACTTAAGTCAACAACAACTTCACCTTTAACTCTTCCAACAGCAACAGCAGCAACCATGTCTTTCATAACAAATCCTGCATCAGCTAAAGCAATTGAAGCTGCACAAATACCTGCACATCTACTACCTGCATCAGTTTGAGGTAATTCAATAAAAACTTCAACACCACTATTTTTGAATTTTGTTAAATCCAATACAGAAGCCAAAGCTTTTTCAGAAACTAAACTTAATTCTCTTGCTCTTCTATTTGGACCAGGTCTAACTCTTTCTCCTTGTCCAGAAAATGGCATCATGTTATAATTAACTTTTAAAATTCCTTTATCAGGTCGCATCATAAATCTTGGAACAATTTCTTTTGGTCCATAAACAGTTGCATATGCCCAAGTTTTTCCAATTTTAAAATAACCGCTTCCTTCTGCGTTTTTTATTACTCCTGCTTTTGCCTCAATAGGCCTTAAATCTTCAGGAGTTCTTCCATCTACTCTCTTCATTTTATTCATCCTCATATTTTTCTTCATTAGAATTGTTATTATGTTCTTCAAAGCTTAAATTTTCTTCACTATCTTCAAAATTAACTGCTTCAATTTCTTCATCTGATAAATCCTCTTTTGGAATTTCTAATGTTGTTCCAGTTTCTTCTTCTAAGAATAGTTTTATTCTATCAGTTAATCCAGATATGTGAGATTCTCTATCGATTTTTTCAATAGTTCTTACAGCTAAATTTTCTAATTTAGGATCTTCTCCACTTAACCAAACAACACCATTTTGTCCTACAACAATTTTACATCCAGTTGCTTGTTTAATCATTGAAACCATTGATCCTTTTTTACCTATTACTCGCGGTACTTTATGTGTGTTAATGTAAACAACACGTCCACCACGAAGTTTGTGAAGACCTTGTCCTCTCGCACTCAAATCAATTAAGTTTTGACTAGTTATATTTGTAACTTTACAAACAACATAATCATCAATTTGATAATATCTTGATAAATCTGCTCCACGTGGAATAAATTCAAAACTTCCATCCTTTACAGGAATCATAGCCGTATACGGACTATTTATTTTTAATCTCCAACCAGATGACATAATATCAAAAACTTGTCCGATAATTACATCATTTCGTCTAGCAATATATTTTCCTGATAATGGAATTGTTTTTATTACTTTTCCATCTAAAGAAACTACACCTACTCTATTTGCTAAAATATTTTCTCCAAGTCTGTATGTTCCATAACTTGGAAGATAGTCCATACCTTCTGCGACAATTTGTCCAGGTACGACAACTTCTTTGTCTTCTATTAATAATTTACTCATTTTTACATCTCCTATATTTTATCTATTTGTACGCTTGCATGCGTTTGACTATTAAGCTGCTCCATTAAATCTCTACTTCTACCTGCAGGAACTTTAATATTAAAAATCGCACCAGATTCACCCAACCATTTTTCATTCAAAATTGTAGCTTCTGCTTTCAATACTTTCTGTATGTTTTTTGCATAATGCACAGGTACATGTATTGAATAAGAAAACTCTTCAATCGATAAAGGAATTATTGGTTGCAACTTGATAACAATTTCTTTAATCTGTTTATCTGCACTCTTAGCGTCATCAATTTTTATTTTCGCTTCTTCTAATGCCGCTTCTATCCTATTAATTGGATGAGGGAGATTTGTTCTAGGATCAATTGCCATTCTGTGAATTGTAGTTACAATTTTTCTGAATTTTTGATCATGCAATTTTTGTCTATATGCATGAGTGAATTGTATTTCACCTTTATCTAACATAATTTTTGTAACTTTTAAAGCATCGGAAGTTCCAAATGCTTCTTCTAAATCTTCAGGACTAGCAAACAATCCTTTTTTCATATCAGTAAAAATATGTTCTGCTTGAACTATTTCAGACATAGGAATTTCTTTACCTTCCTTGTATTCAACAGTTTTATCAGGATCAATAGCCACTTCAAAATATTTTCCATGTGTTTTTATTTTAACAACATTAATTGCTATTTGTTTCCTATCATCAATAAGCATATTTCCTTTTACCATATGATTCAACTCATTTATTTAATATATTTAGTCAACTCTTCTTTGTTCAACTTTTTCATTTTTCGATCTTCGCCAATATATGCTGCATCCAATCTATCTATTGAGAAAGCTTCACCTAAAAATTGTTTTAAACCCTTTATTGCTAATTTAAGAGCATCTTCAATTTTCATATTTTCTTTGTATTCTTTGTGAAGTAATTCACCAATTTCAGTTTCTGCTTCACCAATAACACTTGCTCTATATTGGTAATATAATCCAGTTGGATCTGTTTGATACAACCTCATTCCATCTTCAGCTACACCTGCAACCAACAATGAAACTCCAAAAGGTCTTAAACCACCAGATTGAGTGCACAATTGTTTTAAAGAACAAATATCTTTTACAATAGTTAAAGTGTCAACTGGAGAATCAAACTTAATTTGATTATCTTGAGCTTTAGATTGAGCTCTTTCAATCAATACCCTTGCATCTGAAATAATTCCTGCTGCTGTTGCTATTATATGTTCGTCAATTTGAAAAATTTTTTCAACTGCTTCACTAACAACTAATTTATCTGCTATTCTTTTATCAGTTACAAGTAAAACTCCATCTTTACATACAAAACCCATTGCAGTATTTCCGAGTCTAACTGTTTTCTTTGCATATTCTACTTGCAATAACCGTCCATCAGGACTAAACATAGTTATTGCTCTATCATATCCCATCATTTGATGTTGCATTTGTTGCATTTTTTCTACCTCATTGTTGAATGTAATTTTCTTTAGCTTTTTTCAAAATTCCTGAAACGCCAAGAGTTTGAATACAAACATTAATTTTATCTAATTCTGAAATTAAAACAAATAATGCTCTAACTTCATCAACCATTTTATGGTTTACTTTAATTATTCCTACAAGTGTTTTGTCGTCGAAAAAAATAGGCAAAATACCTGCTTTTGCAGAACCAAAAACACCTAAATCTTTTTTTAGTTCTGAAACTAACGAGTTACTAAAGTTTTTCTTTTTTTCTGCTGTAATTTGGTACACTATGTAACGTTTTTTTTCTCTTTTGCTAGGTTTTAACGCTTTTAACGATAACATTTTTCTTTAGTGCGCATTTGCTTGTCTTCTTTCTTAGAATACAAATGTGCTATATCTCGCTTTTCTTCTATGACTAAACTATATAATAGACCACTTATTTATAAATATTCCCTTTAACAACAACTTTTTAAACTCCCTCGGATTTGCTTATTTATGTCCCTAATAAAATCACTCTTATTGTTCTCAAAATGCCCTTTATACGGGGGACAAGCCTTAATAAACGGCGTAATGATGAAAGGAAAAAAATCTTATGCAATAAGCACATATCATCAAAATCAAATAAAAACAAAAGTTTTCCCATTCAAATCCTTAACAAGATACAAACTTCTAAATTTGCCATTCATAAGAGGAATAATCAATTTAGTTGAAATGCTAATTTTGGGTTACAAAGCCTTAAGTTATTCTTCAGAAGAGTCTTACACATCAGAAATACAAGAAGAAGATCAAACGTCAAATGCATTTGGAATCGCAATGATTTTTAGTTTATTTTTAAGTTTAATTTTAGCAGTTTCACTTTTCAAAATTTTACCCTTATTTGTAGCTACAACCATAAATAACTATTTTCCTCTATCGTCAATTTGGTTTAATCTAGTTGATGGAATAACTAAATTGGGAATATTCATAGGATATGTTTATATCATTGGAAGATTTGAAGACATAAAAGATGTATTTAGATATCATGGAGCAGAACATAAAACCATAAATTGTTATGAAGCTCAAAAAAAATTAACTGTGAAAAATGTTCAAAGTTATTCAACAAAACACTTACGTTGCGGAACAACATTCATACTTTTAGTTTTGTTAATAAGTATAGCAACATATGTATTCATACCAAAAACATTACCATTTTTTTATAATCTAGGATTACGATTAGCACTACTACCTTTAATTGCGAGTGTCTCTTATGAATTTCAAAGATTAACTGCAAGAACAAATTTCTTCCTTTTCAGATGGTTATTATACCCAGGTTTATTCTTACAATCTCTAACTACTAACGAACCCTCAATTAAACACGTAAG
>JAQUYS010000062.1 GCA_028691765.1 Candidatus Nanoarchaeia archaeon
TGCAGAAGATGGACTAATAGAAATAACACCAACCTCACAATATTTATCATTAGAAAGAAACACTGTCGGAAGCGCACAAATCACAATCATAAACCACAGTAAAGAAAAAAAATGCATAGAATTAATTACAGAACCAAATGATTGGGATATAGAAATTGAACAATGGAAACAAAATTTTTGCATATTAGGAAAATCACAAACAAACAAAACAATAGTAATCAACACAGATGGAGCACCAATAGGAAGATATGACATAAGCATAAAAGCAGAATATGACAACGGAATAGAAAATGCAAAAATAATATTAGATGTTTATGAACAAGCAAAAGAAGCATTTGAAATAGAAGTAATAGACGGAATGATCTGCAGAGGAGAAGAAAACGAATTAAGAATGAGAATAAAAAATACAAGCAGAGAAACAAAAGAAATAAGTTTATGGGCCGAAAACCAAATGTTCTTACCATATATTGAAAGAACACCATTAAGAATGGACCCAGGAGAAGAAAGATATTTAGACATTAAATTGCACGCAGTAACACAAGCACCATATGGAAGATATGACATAATAGTTTATGGAACAAGCGGAACAGAAACCATACAAAAAAAATTAAGCTTTAATTTAAGAGATTGTGCAATAGAAGATGATGAAAAAAACATAATTGAATTAGATGTAAGAAACTTATGTTATAATGTTGACAAAGGAAAAAGTATTGAAACAGAATTTTTTGTAACAAATTTAAGTAAAGAAAAACAAGAAGTAAATATAACAATAGAGAGCGAATTAAGAACAGAATTTATAACAAAAAAAATAATACTAAACAGTGAAGAAAAACAAAAAATATCAATGAAAGTATATGCAGAAAATCAACAAGAATTTGGAAAATACAATGTAAGAGTTTATGCCTGGACAAACGAAGATAGAAAAATAGAAGAACTATGTGTTAATGTAAATAAAAAAGCAGAAATTACAGCTGAATTGATTAACAATAATTTACAAATATATTATTTAGGAGATAATGAAACAGCAGTACTAAGAATAAAAAATATCGGAGATTATAAAGAAAATATAAAAATAAAAGCAATAAATATAGGAAAAGGAATAACAGTCAATATCTCAGAAACACAAATTGAACTAAATCCAAAAAAAGAAAAAGATGTTTATATAAATGTAGCAACATCACAAAATCCAGATTTAGGAAATTATAATATGCTAATTTTAATAGAAGGTAGCCAAACAAAACAAATGGAATTAAATTATTCAGTAATTGAAACAGAAATTGACCAAACAAAACCATTACAAATATTATCAATTCCTTCAAAAATAAAATTTGAAAAAAATGAAAACAAAAAAATAATACAACTAACAATAAAAAATAACACAGAAAAAATAATGAATCAAGTACAAGCAACAATAGACGGATTACCAAATGGAGTTATCGCAAAAATATACAACACAGAACAAATACAACAATTAAACAAAAATGAAATAAAAACAATCGACATCGAATTAGAAATAAACAAAGATATTCTAACAAGAAATAATTTTGAATTATTCATAAGAATACAAAATCCAAATTACAGCGATGTAAAAAGAATTGATGTAGAAGTAGAACAAAACCAACAAAATAATGAAGTAGTTGGAATAGGTTCAGTGCTAACAGGATTAGCTGGACTATTAGGCAACGGTTCAACTATTTTGTTTGGATTATTAATACTCATACTCTTGCTAATATTAGCAGGATTTATGATAAACTCACAACACGAATTCGAAAATAAACAAATATGGTTAGGGGGCGAAAAAAGTGAATAAAAACTTTTTAATGATAAGTATAGCGTTGCTCTTAGTATTGAGTACAATACAAGCAGTAACAATACAAGGTAGTGAAACAGCAGTAGCATGTCAATGTGAAACTGTTGTGAATGAATATCTGGTGTGTAATAACAACACAACAACAGAAAATTATCAATTTGATGTCGTTGGAAGACCAGATTGGATAGATATAAGGCCAGAAAGTGCCGAATTGCAACCAGGAGAATGTAAAAAAGTATATATGTTTATTACATCCACCTGTTATGCAGACCCAGGATATTACGATAACCAAATAGTAATAAGCGGAAGTTCTGGAACACAAAAAGATATGGAATTACAAATCAAACAATGTCACAATGTGATATTAACTGTAAATCCAAAAAATGAAACCGTAGGACAATGCGAAGCAGGAAACTACGAATTAACAGTAAGAAATAACGGTGGATTTTTAGATGAATTCACATTAGCAATAGATGGAATAAATTCAAATTGGGTTGACTTACAAGAAGAAACCTTTTTGATTGATAAAGGAGCAGAAAAAACCATACAAATGACAATAAATCCTGAATGTACTGCAACAACAAAAACATACGATTTTACAGCAACTGCAACAATTGAAAGAACAAAAGAAAAAGCAGTAGAAAATATAACATTCCAAATTGTGGATAAACAAAGAATAGAAATAGAATTAGAAAGTCCAATGAAAGCATATCAAAATAGAACAAAAGAATATTATGTAAAATTTACAAATACAGGAACATTAAGTGATGAAATAATCTTAGATTTAACAGCACCAAGTTGGGCAACAATAAGTGCAGACAGATTAAGTATTGCACCAGGAAAAACAGAACAAATATTACTAAGATTAAAACCAACCACAGATGCAATTGGAAACTATGATTTACAAATCAAAGCAGTTTCTACAAAATTCAATAAAGAATATACAAAAAATGCAATAATTCAATTAGAAGAAGGAAAAGACATAGATATTTCTTTTGAACAAGGAGATTATGAAAACTCAATTTGTTTAGAAGATAGTGTCACACAAAAATTAAGAGTGCACAACACAGGCGAAGACAAATTAAATGTTGAATTAATGGTAGAAGGAATAAGCGTTGGAATAAACCCAGCAAACTTTGTTCTAAATCCAAACGAAACACAAATAGTTGAATTGAACTATGATTTAAGAAACGAAACCGAAAGCGAAAAAATCATAAAAGTAACAGCAAGATACGGCGAACCAACACAAGTATTTGAATACAGCTTAAATCTAAAAGATTGTTACAATTCAAGAATAGAATTAGAAGATATAAAAATATGTAGAGAAGTAAATACAAACTTCGTTGGAAAAATAATAAACCAAGGAAGTGAAGATATTACCTTTACATTAAATGACAATGTATCATGGATAAACATACAAGACGATATAGTAGTTCCAGCTAAAGGAGAAAAACAATTCACTTTTAATGGAACACCAGCAGATAATTCAAGTGAAACACAATACACAATTAATGCAAGCAATCCAAGATTAAATCTAACAGAAACAAAAACCATAACATACAGAACAGAAGAAGAATGTTTTGGATTAATAGCTGAATTAAGTAGCAATATAGCAGACGCAAATGTTGGTGATGGACACATAGTTGATTTACTAATAACCAACAAAGGAATAATCAAACAAAATGTACATGTAGAAGTATTAGATTTGGATTGGATAATCTTCAGACCATTAAGTGTTGAATTAAATCCAAAAGAAACATTACCAGTCTATATCTACATAGCACCACCATTTGAATTACACGACGCACATTATAGAACAAGAGTTAGAGTTGAAAGTGATAGAGGATATGTAAAAATTCTAACATTAGACCTAAATGTGTATGGTGGAATAACCTCCTTGTTATTGAATGAAAGTGATTTAAGCATCGGAGAAGAAAACATAGACGATGTTGAATCATTAATAACAAGAAAAGTGACAAAAAGTTTTGATTTAATTAATGATGGAAATTTGTTGATTAGAATCAAAGATATAACATCCAATGATTTCAATGCAGAATTTTGGATGCCAAGCACACAAATAAAACCAGGAGAATCCATACCAGTAAAAATGAATTTATACCTACCTGAAAGTTTTACAAGAACCGAATTCAAAGTAGGAATAAATATCAACACAGGAACAAAAATCTTGAAAAAGATAATAGATATAGATTTAGACAATTTGGATCAAATAGCACAAATCGATGCAAACCCAGATAATGATGTTATTGTAGATGAAAATGGAAACGTAATAGACCAAAACACATTAGCAACAACAGGATTGTTTGGATTAACATTAGAAACCGTCGGAGGAATTGTCGGAATAATAATCATCCTCATAATAATCATAGTAATCATCTATCTATCCTTAAAAGCAAAGAAAGATGAAGAAAACGAAGAAGAGGAAGAAAACGATTCCGAAAAAGCAACAATTATCAACACAAACGAAAAAAGCAATAATAAAAACACAAACAACAACAAAAAACAACAAAAACCAAAGACAAATCGAAGAAAAATAATCCAAAAAAGAACCGAAATAAAAAGAAAGTGAATTGAAAAATTCACTTTCCAACTCCCAACACCCCGGCCTCCATTTTGGAGCTGGGTTCAACTTTTTTTTATTTATTAAACCAAATACAGAACTATATATCAATATCGATTTGAAAAAACAAACACAGAATAAATAATAGAATTAAATTAAAATAAAAATAGAAATATAGAAATAAAATTTTTTAATCCCACACCATTAAGGAGATTAAAAAAATTAAAAAGATTAAGAAGATTAAAAAGCTTAATAAGATTAAAAAGATTAAGAAGATTGTTCAATTAACTTAGAAATATAAGCCGATTCAACATATTTCTTTTGGAGCGCACCAGATTTAACATAAACATTAAACAAAACTTTCTCATTCTGCAAATCAACTGCATCAAGAACAATATAAAGTTTTTGGAAACCAGAACGAGAATAAGAATAAATTGGACTCTTATTAGAAAAAGACAAAACACAATCAGTAGAATCAGAAGAACTCTCTGGATTAATACTACAAACAGTAGAATACGGACTCAAAAACACATTAGTAGGATGAGAAGAAAGAAGATTATAATCCTCCACAGAAATATGCCCCAAAACAAAATTAACAACAATTTCATCATCAGATTGAGCTACCTTAGTGAATCTTAAATAATATGGTTCAAAAGATACAACACCACCAAATTTATAGTTAGAAACAGCAAACAAAAAATTAGAATCCAAACTAACACTAAACTTTTCATTATCCACTCTTGAAATTAATTCATACTCATAATTACTAGGATTTAAAAAATCAGAATGGTCGTCCGAAGAAACAGAAGAATCAGAAGAATCTGTGGAATCAGAAGAATCTGTGGAATCAGGAGAGACATCTAAATCAGATGAATCTGATGAAGTAGATGAATCAGAAGAAGATGAATCAGAGGGAATATCGCTGGAAGAAATAGAAGAGCCAAGGTTTGAAGGAATTTTAAAATAACCACTTAAATTACCCTTACCCAAATTAG
>JAQUYS010000010.1 GCA_028691765.1 Candidatus Nanoarchaeia archaeon
CTGAAGAAGGTCGGACATTCGCCGGATCAGATCTCGATCCGCCGTCCCTCCCGAAAGTTGCAGTTGCCCGGCGTCCGCTTTAATTTCCGCGTTGAAAAAAATACCTATAAATCAAGAATTTGCAATTACAGGCTCAGTTAGCGTTAGAGGAGAAGCCCTTCCAATAGGCGGAGCAACAGCAAAAATAGAAGCAGCAATTGATGCAGGAATAAAAAACGTCATAGTTCCACGTTCAAACCTACAAGATATAGTTATAGATAAAGAACGATTAAAGAAAATTAAAATAATCCCTGTAGATAATTTTGTAGATGTATTAGAACACATATTAATTTGGAACGGAAAAAGACCCATATTAACTCAAATCAAAAAATCCGCAAAAGATATGTGATTTTCTAAAAATATTGTATTTTAGTCACCAATTATAATAGAAATATTTTTAAATAAACGAATTTAATCAATTATAACATACACATTAATTATGTGGGGGAAAATTATGGTTAAAAAAACAAATTCAAACGATGTTGAGAGTGGAAAAGTTTGCGCAATTCTAGCATACTTTTTAGTTGGAATTATTTGGTTCTTAGTTGATGAAAAAATGAAGAAAAATAATTTCGCAAAGTTTCATGTAAAACAATCTTTAGTGTTATTAATATTTTCAGTAATAATAAATGTTGTCGGAACAATAATTCCTATAATTGGCGGGTTTATAATCTTACCATTAGGTAGTCTGTTAACTTTAGTGTTATTCATATTCGGAATAGTTTATTCAGCTAAAGGAGAACAAAAAGAATTACCTTTAATCGGTCAATTCGGAGAACACTTTAAATTTTAATTTTTTTTCTTTTTTCTAGAAATAATTTAGTTTAAATTTCTGTTCTAAGAACTGAACCGCATGCTGTATTCCGAATTCCGCTTCACCAGTTCAACATTCCATGAGTTTTCTTAAAAACATTATAAGTAATCCACATTTTTAGATTTACAGTCTTCTCTAAACCTTTAAGATCGTCTTTTTCAGGAGTATATTCTCCATCATCTTTTTTCTTTTCAGCTTTAGGGAAATCAAAGAACGACTTACCAAGTTCAACAAAACCAGAACCAATAGAAGAAAACGGTTCAAAGCGAGCCTTCCTATCATGTTGTTTTTTTAACTCCTCGGCAGCTTTAGCATCATCTTCTTTTTTCTTCTCAACTTCTTTTCGCTTATCTTCATCAGACAATTCTGCTTCTTCTAAATATTTTTCAAGCTCATCCTTTAAAGCATCAAACGCACTAGAAACTTGATCTCCGGCTAACTTTAAAAGCTCAATATCTTCAGCTTGTCTTAATTTTTTATAAGCAATAATATCTTTCTCATGCCAAGTATACGAACGAAGAGTAATCTCACAAGAACCAAGATGTGAAGGCATCTGTTGATGACTATCTGGCTTATAAGTTAATATAGGTTTAGTTTTATATGAAAAAGTTGCGATTACACAACCAAAATGCTTATTTTTTGAATCTGTTTTTAACGGAGTCTTCGCCAATATTTCAATCTCAGTTCTAGACATATCGAATGCACCAATAAAATCAGCACTATTAATGTGACTATCTCTAGATGCTAATCTTTGAGCAGCACGCAAATAAGGCCTTGCCCAAGTCATGTAAAGTTGAATCGTTTTCCAATGTTGACGTAAATATTGAATTTGAAATTTTCTTCTAGCAATAAATTCTTTCTCAGTTTTTAACTTCCAATTAATATACGCATAAAGTTTTCTTTTTAGGACAGTTTTTACAACATTATTAAATTCCTTACAACTTCCATGATCAACTTCTTTATCAATATCTTCAAGAGCATAAACATGAGTATTCATAAATAAATCAGGCAAAACAGTAAACCCAACTTTAGCCGCTAAAGAATAAATCGAATCAGGATTGTTCCCACCTCCTTCAACCAAAGATGCGAAAACACCTTTCAAAGTAATATCTGCACTCTTATTTTCTTTCCAATGAGCATAAGGTTCTAATCGTTCATCTAAAATTCTTAATTCTCTAACAATTTGAAAAAGAGTACGAATCAATTCAGACATGCCTCTTAAATATTGAGAAGCTCTATCTTGTTGAATACCTAATCTTTGACCAACATGTCCCCAAAGAGCACTAGATTCAGACGCACTAGATACATCATATATTTTATCAATTTGAGGAAAACTCATATCATTCCTTAAAAAGTTCAAAAACCAATAATAAATCTCCTCTACATTTTGAGACGGACGCTCGATAACCGCACGATATCTGCACGAAGGAGCAGGATAAGCATCTTCATCTACCTGGTCCGCCGTTTGAAAACTCCCAAAATCACTTATATTAACAAATTCAGATTCTTCAACCTTCCAACCTAAATCTTTACCTACTTCAGAAATCAAATCAGTCTTAAGTTTTCCTTCAGGGGCTTGATTATAAGAACTCATAACCTTATTTATAAATTATTTATTTATAAACATTACTCTTTAATCCTCTAATTTAGGCACATTTAGATAATTCATACTTTAAACATATTTAGGTATACTTTAATCTATACTGCAGTGGAAATGAAGGGGTGTTTAGTGTAGACAACAGAATTCAGCATGCAAATCGCTCTCCAACTATGAGTCATTATAACAACTTTTAAATAAAATACCGCTATTTTCAATTTTATGAATCCTCATCCCAAGAAAAGAGATTACTATTTTAGAAATGCCCATTCTGAAGCTGAGAAGGCAAAAGTATTGAAAGAAAATAAAAAAAATGGAAAGATCGTATCATCTATAGATGAACTAATTTGTGCGGAACACCACAAATCCAAATTTAAAATAAATGAGAGGTTAGAACTCATAAGACTTGAGAAACCCTTCGTCATAAACACATACATTTGTAAAATTTGTGAAAAAGAAACTTCAGAAACGCCCACAAAAGCATACGATTGTCCAATTTCTTGTAAGGGGATTGTTTATGGAGAACCTAAAATAACAACGCGAATTAGACCTCGAGATCTTGTTCGTTTGAATATTGGTAAGGATTTACGTGAATATACTTGTTCTGTTTGTAATCAATATCTAGGCGGAATTCCTTTAGAAAAACAACAAAAAATAAATTAAAAAATTTATTCTGATTTTACTTCGCTAGTTTCCTCAGCAGGAGCTTCTTCTTTAACTTCTGGAGCAGGTTCTTCAACTTTGCCCCATTTAGTAGTTTTCAAATTAATTTGTGCAGTTTTTTCATAAATAGTATTTCCTGAAACGCTTTTCTAATTCTTCGTCCAGCTCTATCATTAGTTCTAAGACCAACACCATTAACTATTAAAATTTTCTTTCTAGCAAAACCAGAAACATCTTTTCTCATAGGAAATCCACTATTATCGCTACCACCAGTTATTTCAAATTCAAAACCAGGCATATCGATTAATTCACCACGAATAACCTCTCCTATTTTTTTACCTTTAAGAGGAGCTAAACCTGCTTCATCTAAAACTTTAGTATACGTTTTCTTACTTTTACTGTCTCCTATATTCAATTTAATTTCAGCCATTTTATTTATCCTCCGAAATCGTGCCAAACAAACCTAGAATGCTTGTACAGCTTTTTACAATCTCAGTAATTCATAGAAAAACTTCTTCATTTATAAATATAATCAAAAACCAAAATAAGTTTCTATAAAGCTTTGTAAAGTAAAAGAAGGATAAAATGGCCTCCTTTAAACCGAAATTAATTTAAAAATCAAGCCTTTTAAAAGTATCTTTATAAAGAAAACTCCCCATAAATATTCTATGCTTGTAAATAAGGAGGAATAATATGAACAAATTATTAAAATCAATATTTGCGTTGTTGATAATCTCAACATTATTAACAATCAACTTAGTTAGTGCAGAAAACAATATACAAGGGAAAGTTATAAAGACTAATGGTCCCATACAAATAGATAAAACTATCTTTGACGCAAAAGTAAAAGAACTAACCAATTTAGATGGCTCTTCTGTTCAGAAATTAGAACGTATTCCTCGATATTATATTTTGACTGAAGATTTTGCAAACAAGCTAGATAAAATAAAAAACGTAGTTGTTGAAAAAATAAAACTAAAAGATATGTTGCAAAAAAGAACAATTACAAACGAAAAAATTAAAGAAGCAAAATCAAATCAAATTCAAGCTAAAGAAAACTATGTTCAATTACAAAATGAATTACAATCTCAACAAAACGAATTAAAAAGTTCAATAGCGGAACAAGAAAAATGTCATTCAGTTTCGAAAAGTTGTCATACTGCAGATGAAAAAACAACTCAACTCCTAAAAGAACATATATCAACCACTTTACAAACAATGCAACAAACAATAACTAGCTTACAATCTCAACTACAACAAGAACAAAGTTTATCTCAAGAAGAAGCATCCAAAATAGAATCTCAACTTCAAATACAAAAAACCAAATTAAATAGTTTAAACCAAACATTAACCTTGTCCGGGTCGAAAGAAGATATACACCTTTTGTGGAAAGAAGTTTTGAATAATTGGAATGCTGAAAAAACCACCCTAAGAAAAAATATAGGCAAATTAACCTCTTCAAAGATAAACTATGTTCTTGTTCATATGAACATATTACAAAACAAATTAAATTCGTTTGAAACAAAATTCGAAGACGTAGAATTAAATCAAGAAATAACAGATATATTTGAACAGTTTTCAACAATAGTTTCAGAAGGACAAAATTTATTTGAAGAAGCAAATCAAGTATTAGATCAAAATTCAACACAAGAAGCAGATGCAAAATTCAAAGAAGCAGATGCAAAATTCAAAGAAGCAGATGCAAAATTCAAAGAAGCAAATAAATTATTATTAACTCAAATAATTCCTCAATTAAAAAAACAAATATCTCAAAAAGAACTTGAAGATTTTTTGAAAACAAATGACGAAGAAGAAATTTCAGTTATGAACATAGAGTATGAAGATTCAACAAACGTTAACATCTTGATTGAAGAAGAAATTATTGAAGACGAATCAATAGAAAATATTATGATTGCAAACGATTCAGAAGAGGACGAACAAGAAAATCAAACTCTAATGAACGCAATAAACCCAACAAACAAAAAAACCATCGGAACATCGATGGAAAAATAAATAGGTGATAAATATGAAAAACGGAAAAATTTTAGTGTTTGCCCTTATGGTAATGTTAATGGTTTCATTTGCTTTTGCAGCAGTGAGTCCAGTAACAACAGACGCCCAACTAGGAAAAAAAGATATTGATGGCGGAGCAAAACCTGTTGACGACAACGAAGTAGAAACAGAAGATGCTGAAGTAGACACAGAAGATGGAGTTTCAATAGAAGAACAAAATCAAAATAAAGGCGAAGATCTTAAAGAACAATTAAAAAATAAAATAATGGAAAAAGTAAAAATTGGACAAAAAGAATTAATGTCTAATGTTAAACTTGAAGAAATTGAAGGAAAAATTAAAGCAACATTAAGTAACGGAAAAGAATCTTTACTTAAAATTATGCCTTCAACAGCATCAGAAAATGCAATTAGAGCATTAAGTTTACATAATTGTGTTGAAGCAGAAGGATGTACAATTGAATTAAAAGAAGTTGGAACTGGTAATGAAACTAAAGCCGCTTATGAAGTTAAAACTGAAAAACAAGTTAAAGTTTTAGGTTTATTCAAAGCTAAAATGCACGTAGAAGCTCAAATAGATGCAGAAAACGGAGAAGTTATCAAAACCAAAAAAGCATGGTGGAGTTTTCTAGCTTCAGAAGACAGCGAACAGGAAACAGAGGCAGAAGACCGCAATGTGGAAACAGAAGCTGAAGAAGTAGAAACTGAAGATGAAACAATTTCAGATGCACTTCCTCCAAGCGACAAACCAACCGCAGAAGAAGTAATTGATGCAAAATAAATTTTTTAGAGAAAGTAAATTTTACTTTCTTTTTTATTTTTAAATTTTAAGAGGCGATAAATATGAAGAAAATATTAACAATATTAATGATGAGTCTGTTAATGGTTTCCTTTGCTTTTGCAGCAAGTGAAAACATTGCAGATAATCAACCAGAGATGGGTGTAATGGATAGTGGAAACCAACCACCAATCGTGCCAAATCAAACACAAACAAGACTTAGAGATGGAACCCACTTGATTGAAGGTGGACAACAACTTCAAATAAGAGAACACGTTGGAGAAATGATGCAATTACAATCTGGAACTGCTAATGCTCAAACTAGATTGGAAATGATGCAACAAATGGTTGGAAATCAAACAAGATTACAAACAAAATTAAGTAATGGTAGAAATGCAGAAATAAGAATAATGCCAAATGTGGCTTCAGAAAGAGCGATGCAAGCATTAAGATTACATAATTGCGTTGAAGTTGAAGGATGTTCAATTGAATTAAAAGAAGTAGGTCAAGGAGAACAAGTTCGTGCAGCTTATGAAGTTAAAACTCAAAAAGAAGCAAGAATGTTTGGATTGTTTAAAACAAGAATGCAAGTGCAAGCTCAAATTGATGCAGAAAACGGCGAAGTTATACAAACAAACAAACCTTGGTGGGCGTTTTTAGCTGCTGAACAGAATGCTGAAGACAGCGAACAGGAAGCAGATTCTGTTGAGAGTGAATAATTTTTTTCTTTTTTCTTTTTCGTAAGTTATTTAAATCTTCTTCAACTTCAACAGAGTATGACAAACAATGACTCAATGCCCGAAATGGAAATTTTAGAAGGACAAAAATGCCCTATGTGTGGTCAAAACACTTTAACTCTAACAGAAGCGGAAAGAGACGTACCTTTTTTTGGAGAAATAGCTTTATTTTCTATGGATTGTTCAAATTGTAATTATCATAAAGCAGATATAGAATCATTAAGCGAAAGAGAACCAACAAAATATACTATTGAAATAGATGGTGAAGAAGACTTAAAAATAAGAGTTGTTAAATCCTCTTTTGCTACTGTTAAAATTGCTCACGTAGGTTCAATTGAACCTGGTGAAGCCGCAAACGGATATGTTACAAACATAGAAGGAATTCTAAATAGAATGAAACATCAAGTTGAATCTATACGAGATAATTCCGATGAATCTGAAGATGTAAAAAAAGCCAAGAACATACTTAAAAAACTAACAAAAGTTCTTTGGGGACAAGAAAAATTAAGAATAACTTTAGAAGATCCAACAGGAAATTCTGCAATAATTTCAGATAAAGCAGAAATGACTAAACTCAAGAAAAAATAAGTTTTTAATCGTGAGTTAATTGCTTTGCAATTATACTCGCTACGTTTCGCCTAGTGTGACTGGCGGAGCAAGAAAAATTAAGAATAACTTTAGAAGATCCAACAGGAAATTCTGCAATAATTTCAGATAAAGCAGAAATGACTAAACTCAAGAAAAAATAAAAATTTATCTTTTTTTCTTTATAGCTTTTTTAACTTTTTTAATAACTGATTTTAAAAGACTTTTCTTAACAACCTTTTTAGGAACAGTTTTTTTCTTTATAGCTTTTTTAACATTTTTTTTCTTAATTGGTTTTTTAGAAGAAGATTTTGATGGTTGTTTTTTTGTTGATTTAGAAGGGGTTTTCTTCAAAGCTTTCTTAACAACCTTTTTTGGAACAGGTTTTTTCTTAACAACCTTTTTCGAAATCTTTTTCACGATTGTTTTTTTCTTAACAACTTTCTTAACAACTTTTTTCACAGCAACTTTTTTCTTTAACTCTGCTTTTTTCTTAGCTAAATCATCTCGCTCTTTTTTCTTAGCTAGCTCTTCACGTTTAATACGCATTTCTTCACGTTTGATTTCTAATTCTTTCTTTCTTTCTTCACGTTTTATTTTAGTTTCTTCAGCTAATTTTCTTCTTTCTTCAATTCCTTTTCTTCGTTCTTCTTCTTCTTTAATTTTCTTAAGCATAAGTTCTCTTTCTTCTTTTCGTTTTTGTTCAATTTCTGCTTTCATAGTTGCTTTAGCCACTTTCAATTCTTCATCGTCTTTAGCAATTTCAACCTTTATTTCTTCAATTCTATTTTTCAAAAAATCAACTGTACGAGCATTCTCAACTTGTTGCATTATGTCCCCACATTCGGGGCATTTAAAATCTTCATCAAACGCATCATCAAAAGTCATTCTAGTATGCGCAGCTCTACACATATAATAAAAGTTCGCAGTTTCTTTTTGAAGACGTTCTTCTAATTTTTTTAAAGTTTCTGCACGTAACTTACGTTCTAAAATAGGGATACTATGTTCATTAAAGTCCCAATAACAAATATACCACCCTTTAATTTTATCCTTTTTTCGTTTAAAGGAAACAAGATTATAATCGTGTAATTTATATAAAATTTTTCTCGTTCTATGAATATCCATGTCCAATTCTTCAGTTATAATAAATTCAGAAATATTTGATTTACCCCTAAGATAGAATATTATATCTTCTGCTTCGGGCTCTCCAATCACTTGATTTAGAATTTCTTTTATTCTTTCTTGGGATATGTGCATTCGAAAACGACCTTTTATAAGCTTAGCATAGTATTTCTGGAAAGACCCTTTATAAATCTTTCGCTTAGATAATAATATTTATTCTTACCAAAAATAGCTAAAAAAGATGTCATTTATATACCTTTGTTTTAATGTAGTATTCGGGCCAACAAGTCGTCATTAAATTGAGTCATTATGAATTCTTTCATTTCTTCAAACAAAGGTGCTTTAATACAAATTTCTTTTCCAGTTTGAGGATGATTAAATTGAATTTGTTTACAATGCAACAAGTGATTATTTACCAACAATTTCTCCATTACCTCAGAAGAATCCAAAATATTTCTCGAGAATTTAGAAAATAATTCAGGATATAACCCATATTCTTTATCTCCTACAATTGGAAAACCAATGGAAGAAAGATGCACTCTTATTTGATGACTTCTACCAGTAAGTGGTTTAACTTCTAAAATCGAAAAGAGTTCATTTGAACAAATTTTTTTAATTTCCGTAAGTGATTGCTTTCCATTTTCATCTACAACAACATGATTTCTAAATTCACCAATATTTTTCTTAATCAACGGCAAATCAATCTTAAACAAATCTTCTCCCACAGTTCCACAACATACTGCAACATATGTTTTCTGCACTTCTTTTTTCAAAAATAGTTCTCCAAGTTTTTTAGCCATTTCTTTAGTTTTAGCAAACAAAACAACACCTGTAGTTTCTCTATCCAATCTATTCACAGGATAAAATTCTTTAAATCCACTTTCTTCCAACAAATTCGTTAAAGTATTAAAATAATATTTACCTGCAGGGTGGATTGGCAAAGGGGCAGGTTTATTCACAGCAAAAAAATATTCATCTTCAAATAAAATTGAAAAATCCTCCTTGACTTTGGGTTCAAGTTCCCTCGGAGTTAAAATGATTATAATGTCCTCTTTTTTCAACAAAATATTTTTTGAGGCTGTTTGTCCATTAATTAAAACTCTGGATGAAGCTAACAATTCCATTACTTCTTGTTCTGAATGAATATACAAACAATTAGACAACACAAATTTAAATAAATCTATTTCTTTTTCAACCAAATATTTATTTTCTCTAATCATAGATTTACAAACGAGGAAGGATTTTTAACCCTTTCCTTAAAAGCAAAGGTATTTATATTATTATTTTTAAAATAAGTCTATGTATGCACTCTCAGAAGATATAGCTTCAAGTACTGAATTTGATATTTTACAAAATAAATTCTTAAAAGCAATTGAGTTTATTGAAAGGATTGAAAAAGCAAAAACCAAGGCTGAAAAATCCACTAATTCTTTATGGTTAAAAAAAATAAATTTAATCGAATATAAATTTTATAATACTTTCACCAATTTATTAGATGAATTTCAAAAAAAAGAAGCCGTTTTAATAAGAAACATACAAGAATTAAGTGTGTCAGTAGAAATAGAAAACGATGTAATTAAATTATGTTCTTTTATGATTAAAATAATACCGTATGTTAAAGAATTAAAAACAGTAACTGAACAATTAAAATTTAAATATGAGTCTAATGAAGGAGGAATAAGTGGACAACTGGATACTTCTACTGATGAAAAAATAATTAAATTATATGCGCAGAAACAAAAAATATTGTTAAACATAAATGAATCTATTAAAAAATATGCGGAACCTTATGAAAAAGAAGAAGCATCTTTCATTAAAAGTCAAGTACTAGACCACATAGTATTAGAACAAGAAAAACCTCGTCTGAATTTTTTAAATAAATTTGCCACATCTTTGATGCCTTCTAGATCAGTTGCAATGGTTGCACTTTTTTTAATTGTTGGATTTGGGAATTTAACACACGGAGTAACAAAACAATTTCAAGAAAAACTTGATTACATTAGAGGGTACAACAACATAGAAAATATAACTAAAATACCTACAGGGAAAGAAATACTCGTTCCACAAGAACTTTTAAAAGATGAATTTCGTAACTTAGATTCTAGTAATTATAAAACAAACGAAGATGGTTTGAAATGTTTTGTTGTGAAATTACCTCAAGGAAAAGGATTATATTCCATCGTACGAGATAATATTAATCTAGATTATTCTATAGTTGAAGTGGGTTCTGAAAAAGCCTTCGAAAGCGATTCTACTTATATTGAAGACTCTGAAGATATTCAAACAGTAATTAGTATCGTTAAAGAAATTCCTAAATCAATTCCAAAAGATGAAGTCCGAAAATTAAAAAAAGCGCTTAGATGGGAAAATTATGTTTTAAAACATTCTCAAAGAACAGGTGTTCCCGCAGACATATTGATGGGATTGATGATGAGAGAAAGTGGAGGAAATCCTGCCGCATTAAATGGTGTAGGTGATGGCGGTGCAGGATTATTTCAATTCCAACCAGGTACGGCCAAATCTTTCGGATTAAAGGTTTTAGACAATTGTAAATCTACAGGTGTAGATAAAAGTCATGGAAGAAAACTTAAAAATTTAGTTAAGAAACATAAATATGATTACGGCAAGTTAGCAAAAATTGATGAAAGATTCGATCCAAATAAAATTACAGGTGCAGCGGCAAACTATTTACGAGATTTATATAGAAAATATCATGATTGGGATAAAGCTTTATCGGCATATAATGCCGGAAGACCAGTCAGGAATTATTCAAGTAGTCAGCACGTAATTAAAACTAAAAAATATGCTAAGAATTATAGACTATACTTAGAACACAACAAGCTCTTAGTCAGTAAATAATTATTCAACTTCTTCTTGAGATTCAATCAACAACTTAAGATGCAAATTACATCTATTACAAATTTTAAAATCAGAAAAAAATAAAGAATCTTCAAATTCCACAGATTTAACTTTCTTGTAAGCTCCACATAATGAACAATTATCCTCACATTCTTCTGCAAAACTTAAATTCTGTTCCAACTCTTCAGAACATTCCTTACAACAAGAAAATAAAGCTTCAAAATCTGTAAATACAAAACAAGTTTTAGTTGTATTGCAAAGAGAACATAGGTGATTGTGCAAAACTTTCATAATATATAATTGACCAATAGTTATATAAACTTTACTTAGTCTAATTTAACCATTTTTGCTCTTAAAAGCCGTTTTAAGAAGTACTTTATTCTCATTTCTCAATTTTTCGATTAAATTATCTCTTTTTTTTAATTCAGAAGCATAAATTTCCTTTAATTTCTTAATATCGTTAATATTGGAGAATTCCTCTTTAAAGGTTTCTTTCAATTTTTGAACGCTTTCATCTTTAGGCATGCCATAAAAAACTAAGACATATATTTAAAGTTTTCATAAACTATTTATACCTAACTTTGATTCTCCATTTTATGTCAGGTAATTATATGGATTTTAAAGATGGAATGAATTTAATCCATAAATTAAATGGAAATTACTTTTTAATCGATTCTTTTTTTCAAAGACGAAAGACAGATGAACAATATCAAAGAGTAAAAGATATGGGGTTAGAAACAGTCCAATGGAAAACATTTGATCCGCAAAATATAAATTTAAGTCAAATGCTCTCATCCATGGAAGAATTCATTCTAAAGAATCAACCATGTTTATTTATATTTGATCCGTTAAAGCCTTACTGGACAAAAGGCTTTCTTTTCAATGTAACTAAACTTAAACTTGTTGAAGACTGGGTATTAGATAATCTTACTATACTTAAAGAATATTCTTATTTAATAACCACTCAAGTTTGTAATTATGGAAATGGTTTTGTAGGAACTTTGTATTCCAATGGAAAAGGAGATTTATTAATTGAAACATATCACAAACCAAAAGTTTCAAATCAACGAGAAATCTCTCAACCAAAAGAAGACATAGAAAAATACAGAGAGACCTCAATTGTTTCTAACTTTGAAATATTGTCTAAACAAAAAAACTTTCTACAAAGAACAGATTTAGAAAAACTTATAGATATTTACGGATTAAAAAAAGGATATTTCGATTTTGTAAAAGGAACACAAGCTAATCAAACAGGAATTTACACATTAGATCACCATAATCTAGATTTTCCTGAAGCACTACATTTAGAGTTATCCATAAACAAAAGAAACAGATTAAATGCAATCTTAGAAAAAAATAAATAAAAAATAAATTTAATCTTATCGACTAGAATCTGCTTGTCTTTCAACTTCTAATTTTTTAGAAATCGCAAAAGAGTTTGAACTCAATTTATATGCTTCTAAAATTTCAGTAGCAATTGCATTTGATGCACTTTTTTTAGTGTTAAACGATTTTTTATAAGCTCCTTGAGTCATTAACTTTAAAGCCCTATCAATTCTTCTTTGTGGAGCACATTCAACTGCTTTTGGATATCTTGCACCACCATATTCAATAGTGATTATTTCTTCTCTAGGTGCAGCATTTTCTAACGCTTTAACAAAAACTTCAATTGGATTTTTTTTAGTTTTTTCTTCAATGTATTCAAATGCTTCTAAAATAACATTATAGTTTGTGAATCCTTTTCCAGTACAATGACCGGATGAAACTTTATGTTTTTTAGAACCCATTCTTCCAGTAACCATCATTTTATTCATCAATCTTTCAACAATGAATACTTTGGATTTATGAAATCTATTTCCTGCATATCTTGCTCCAGTACGTGGAACAACTGTAGGTTGTAATGTTATGTATCTAACTAAACCAGGATCTTCTACTTTTATAGCTGAACAATCCCATCGATTAAATGCTAAAATATCATTATTCATTTTTTCACCTTATTTTCTTGCTTTCTCTATTTTTCCACTTAATAGAGCGCCTAATGCTTGATCGTTAACTTTGATGACTTGCCATCTAACTCCAGGAAGATCTCCTTTTGCTCTTCCCATCTTTCCACCAATTTCTTCAACAATAACTTCATCGTGTTCATCAACTAATTTTGTTGCTCCGTCTCCAGGCAAGAAAGCAGTAATTTGTTTTCCATTTTTAATTAATTGAACTCTTACACATTTTCTCATTGCAGAGTTTGGCTGTTTTGCTTCTACTTGAACTTTTTGAAGTACAATTGCTGAAGCTTGTGATGCTCCTTCTAAAGGATCTGCTTTAGATGAATATGGTAAGTTTTTCTTTTTAAACCATTTACTCATCCATTTTCCAACTTTTCTTCTTGCAGATAATTTTTTTCCTGCGTTTAAACCTGATGCTTTTTTTGACATTTTAATTCACCTATACGACTTTAATTTCTTTTAATTCGGGGAAATATTTTTGAACAATACCCTCAAACATCCTAAGATTTTGAGCTCTTGCACCAATCATTAATCCTTTTGTTTTTTGATCAGGACCTGTGATTGTAACTATTCCTTCTTCATTTTTTATGTCAACCACTTTTAATGGCGCCATAATATTGACTATAAATTTCAACATATTTTCAGAATACTCAATGATTTTTACTTTCTTCTTCAATAAATCTTCCAATCTAGTAACATTCTTTTTATTTTCACCAAGAGCTTTAAATAAATTACCTGGGTGTACAATAAAATGTAATTTTTCGTTATGCACAAAGCAATCTTTTATTTTTGCTTTAGTGATATCTTCGAAAAGTTTCATCCATTGAAGAGTTTGCATATCATATTTGAGCTTCATTTTACGGTTATCCTCTATTTAAGAACTCCAATAACTGTAATATGGAATGGTTTCTTACAAACAGATCCTAATTCATCACAAGGGATGTCTAATTTTTCGATTTGTACTTCTGAAAAATTTCCATAATATTCGATGTCTTCTAAAAATGATTCTGGACAATCTTTTGCCAAAAACACTTTCGCTACATTGGATTTTCTAAGAGCTTTTATAGTTCTCTTTAATCCAATTATCATTTTATCGCTGTCTAATAGCTTTCTAATTTCTTCCATTTTTAGTCACTCTCCAAAAACCGCCAAGAAGCCTTTAATTGCTGGTTGGGCGATTTTCTTCGCCAGAAGTGCTTTCCGCACTTGAGTAGACTAAGACTTTTAGCCTTAATACTAAAGAGAGAGAACCCATTTCCATTTATAAATGTTACTTGTTTTTAGTTAACTCCTTTATAAAATTAAAATCATCTTTTTTAATACGGAATGACGACAGAACGCCCAAAAATGCAGAATTAAACCATATAAACCAGTAACCACTCATAAGTAACAAACAAACAGAAACATTTATAAACTCTGCATCTTGTGAGCTGGGCTTTGTGTTGCCCACATTCAGGGGTTTTGCCTTTGCCATGGAGGTGGCAGTCGTGAAACGAGAAGTAAGTCAGAAAAACTATTTAGAAAAGCTACACTCTTTCAAGAAATTGCTTTATAGCGAGTGTTCTTTGAATGAGAGTCATAATCTCTTAGAGATGATGGGGAAGTTAGGTCATTATCACTATCACAAAGAAAAATTTATTCTTCTTGGAAAAGAAAAAGAAATTTATGATTTCTTAATGAAAAATCATTTTAATCCCTACACAATTTATCGTTGGTTGCTTTTAGAAAGAATTCCAGAAGATATCAAACATCAGCTTAAGAACAAAGAGATGTCGCAGAAAAAAGCCGTTTCTGAGGCTTTCAAGCGAAGACAAGAGACTGCTGAAAGTATTTCTACAAGTGTTCAAGAATTAGGGTTAAATTTGATAAGGAGGATGTAAAAATGGGAATAAAACATGCAAGACCAAATGCTACAAAAAGAACATTACCTAATGTTCTAAACAAAAAGCAATTAATTGCTTTGTTTGAAAATATTGAAGAAGGCTCAGTATTCATGGGGTGTTTGATTGCTTTATTTTGTGGGCTTCGTATAAGTGAAGTTTGCAATTTGAAAAAGCAAGACATCGATTTAGAAACTGAAAAAGTTTTAATAAAAGAAGGAAAAGGAAGTAAAGATAGAATTGTAATGCTACCATCGACATTAAAACCAATTATTGAGAAATGGTTTAGATTCAATAAAGATAATGAATATTTTATCTCAAATGATTGGGGAAATCAATATGTTCCTTCAATTTTATCTTTTAAATTTAAAAAAGCTTTAGACAAAGCTAAATTAAAAATTGAAACTTTCAAATCCATAACTGGACAACAAAGGTATGCTTATAGTTTTCACACTTTAAGGCACACTTATGCAACTTATCTTTTAGAACAAGGTGTTGATTTGTATTATGTTCAAAGAAGTCTTGGACATACAGATATTCATACAACCCAAATTTATGCTTATATTAGTAACAAAGATTTGCAGGGAAAAATAAACATGGCTTTTGGTAAGAAAAAAACTTCAGAAAGAAATTATGAAAAGATTGAAGATCCTTTACATATTTTAAAATTAAAGTTTGCAAATGGAGAAATAAATAAAGAAGAATTTGAAGAGAAATATATGTTATTGAGTGAGATTTAATTCATATTTTATGAGAATATAATTTATTTGGCTTAGTATATCCTTTCTTTTTATTCTTTTTATCTTGATTTTTTATGTATGTTTCAAATTTTTTTGGAGATTTAAATCTCATCATCCAAAGATTATAAAATTCTTCTCGATGATGAGGGGCTAAAAAATAATTGCCATCTTTGTAAGTAGCACTATGTTTTTCAGAAAATTTATTAGCACATTTTACAGAACAAAAATTTAATGTGTATACCCAACCTAACTCATCAGTTATTTTAATAATATTTGAATGTTCTCTACCACAAACAATACAACAATAAGTATTACTTTCTGGAGTCCATTCTTTGAAAAATAATTTTTTAAATAATTTTTTAAACATAACAAATACACATTACTAAGACTATAAAAATCTTTTTATTTGTTTGAGCATCGCCTCTAAATTTCTCTTTTTATTTATAAAACATCTAAGCATCGGTTTTTAGGTCGAATTCTGCAAACACAAAAAGAAAAACCAAAGAATTCTGCAGAATGCATCTAGTGGCATTATATATAATATAATGGTGTGGAGGGTGTGCTTAAGAGGGGTTGATGATGCTCTGTATAAATTCAACTCCTTCTTTCAAAGTGTGACAATAAGATTTCTTTCCATCTACGAATTTTTTATATTTAGTTTTTTCTTTTCTTGGACAAATTATAATCCAATAATCAAAATGTTTATTTAACCAATCAACCTTTCTTTGAATTTGAATATCTTTATTTGTGCCTGTTTCAATTTCAACTGCAAATTTCAAACCTGCAACACTAAACATCACATCTGTTCTTTGACCATTAATTCCATATTCAACTTGAGACATGGAATTATCTATTGAAGCGATTAAATATTTTTTACAGAAATGATTATCACTTTCTGAAGGGTTGTCATTTTTAATTAAAACTTTATTTCCAGATCTTCCATCTAAAAAAATAAACGATTTATGTCGATAACCGCATTTTGTTGTAAGTAAGTCTCTATCTTTGATGGAAAGTTCATTATAGAAATAAAATTTCTTTTCAAGAAGTTCTTTATCCACTTCTCCATAAACATCTTCTTCTTGAAGTTTTAACTTTCCTTCTTTCTTTAATTGAATTGCCTTAAGATAAAGTTCTTGTTCTTCTTTATCGAAGGCATTAAAATGAGTAGGATAACCTTCAGTTTCTAAAACAAATTTACATATTTGATTCCAATGTTTTTTATCTAGTTTTGAATTATATTCAAATGTTCTATATTTTTCTGAAGCTCTGTCAATAACACGTGAATCAAATTCCAAAGCCCACTCTGGAATGGATTCGTTATTTTTTTGTTCTTTGAAATATTCAAATATTTTGTTTATTTGTTGATTTTCAATTTGTTTTAATCTTTGTTCTTTTTCCCATTTTTTTCTTTCTCGTTCTGCTTCTCTTCGATCTTCTTCTTTTTCTTGATTGATTTTTTCTTTAATTTCTTTAATTCTGATATTCACATCAATTTTAGCTTTCTTAACTTCTTCATGGAATAATTCAGCATATTTCTCTAATTGTTTAAACTTTTCATTGCATTTTTCAAGAGTCGAAGGCAAATGTTTGACAAGGTCTTGAAATTCTCCTTTAATCTTTGCAAATTCTTCTTTTTTTCGCCTTTTGTGGCGATAAATTGAGATTATTGCAATGATGATGCTAGTAATAAAAAGAAGGCACAAAAGCGAAAGTATGGCGACACGTACGACTGCCGACCAATCAATAGGATTTTTTTCAAAATGTTTATAGCCCCAAATTCCAAATAAAACTATGACTGCTATTAAAAAGTCTCTATTCGCATTTGAATTCTCCTTTACTTCTCCCATATTCTTTGGAAATCATCAATTACTCTTTGTCCAGAATAATTTAGATAAATATCTGTGGTAGATATTGAACTATGTCCTAAGATTCCTTGTAAGGCTCTTAAATTTCCACCTTTATGTAAATAAGTAACTGCAAAAGTATGTCTTAAAACATGTGGACTTACAGTTTTTCTTATTCTCGCTTTTTCTGCGACAATTTTCACATATTTTTGAATAGTTCGCATAGCCAAAGGAAAGGATTTAGTTTTTGCGAAAAGTTGTGTTACATAAAATTTAGCTAAATTGCTTAAAGGAATGACTCTTCGTTTGTTTCCTTTTCCAATTAAAGTTATGCAATTTCTCTGCCAAGAAATATTTTCTTCCTTTAAATTGGCTAATTCTGAAACTCTCATACCTGTATCAAGAAGAAGATTGATGACTAATTCTTCTTCAAAACTTTGACATGATTTTCTCAACAGAAGAACTTCGTCTTCTTCCAAAGGTTCACGTTTGTAATCCATTTTAGTTTTACCTCCAAGTTAGTTAAATTCGCCTTACTATAAATAGCACTTTCCGAAAATGCAATGCGTTTTCCGAAATTGCATTACAATGTTCATTAAGGCTTTCATCATTTATTATTGTATGTCGGAGAATGTCCGACCTTTTCATCATAAAAGCTTCTTTCATTTTTGTAGTTTTGTCGGAATATGTAGGACATATTCTGAATGCCAATATACTAAGGGCTTCTTTCATATAAATACTTAGCTCGGAATTTGTAATACAAATTCTTGACATGTTTAGGTTTATTATCCTATATATGTGATGCTCGGAAGACGTATTACATTTATTCATAGAAGTATAACGTTTGTCATGGTTTAATACAATGACGGGGAAAAAATTAACAAATTGTTCCATCTAGAGAATAAGGTTGGTTATTGTTTATTAGAAAATCTGATAAAAAGACACCAAATTTATAGTTTTCATAAATATTCTTCAAAATATGGAAGAAGAACTATTCGAGAAACTTTATTCTTACGAGAATTTAGAAAAAGCTTTTAAAAAAGCAAGAAAAGGAAAAACACTAAAACCTTATGTAATTGAATTTGAAGAAAATTTAATAGAAAATTTACACCAATTACAATTTGAACTTATATCGCAAACATATACTCCTAAAGAATTGAAAACTTTTGTTATTAGAGATCCTAAAACTAGAAAAATTAGTAAATCTCATTTTAGAGATAGAGTTATTCATCATGCAATTTGTAACATCATTGAGCCAATAATCGATAAAAAGTTTATTTTTGATTCATATGCAAATAGGAAGGGTAAAGGAGGATTAAATGCAATTTTAAGGTTTAATTGTTTTAAAAAGAAAGTTTCTAATAATTTTACAAAAAAATGTTTTGTTTTAAAGGCAGACATTAAAAGTTATTTTGATAATGTAAATCATGAGATTTTAGTTCGAATATTAAATAAATATTTTAGTAATGAAGAAACACTTCAATTAATTAAACTAATTTTAGAAAACCATAAAACTACTGAGAAAGGCAAAGGCATGCCTTTAGGAAATTTAACTTCACAATTCTTTGCGAATGTTTATTTGAATGAATTAGACCAATATATTAAACACATACTCAAAATTAAATATTATATTCGTTATGTTGATGATTTTGTTATTTTGCATCACAATAAAACTGAGTTAAATCAATACATGAATAAAATTAATGTATTTTTAAAAGAACAATTAAATATTTATTTACATCCTGAAAAATCTAAAATTCTTGATTTAAATAAGGGAGTGAATTTCTTAGGTTTTAGAGTATTTCCTTATCACATATTATTGGCTAAAAGAAATTTAAGAAAGTTTCAAAAATCTTTGTTAAAACTACAATACCGATATCTTTATGAAAATTTATCTAGAGAAAAAGTTGTTGAAAAACTTGAAGGATGGATTGCATATTCTTCAAATGCCAACACATTCAAATTAAGAAAGAAAATCATATCTAGATTTAATCTAATGTTTCCTATTGAACAAGATGAAAAAATAAATGTTTTGAAAAAACATCAAAACTTTTCTCAAAAAATTGAAAATAATAAATTCCATTTTACAGAACAAAAAACATTACATTTATTTAGAAAGGGTTTGAATGTTAAGCAAATTGCTAAGAAAAGAGATTTACAAGAAGGAACCATCTATAAACATTTGTGTGTTTTGGTTTCTAATCATCAAATAAAATTGAAAGAAGTTTTGCAGACATGGAAAGTGAAACTAATCTTGGAGAATGTTGGTTTTGAAAAATCTGTTAAAAAAATATTTGAGAAAATAAATAACTGCGAAGTTTCTTTAGATGATGTTGCTTTGGTTTTAGCAAATATTGAAAGTAAAAAGAAAAAGAAAAGTATATTTTATTATGTTAATTGGTATAAAAAAGTAAATTGTTATAGAAAATGTTATTATAATAAAACTCAACGAGAAATTTGTAATTTAAAATTTCAAAAGTTAATTAATTTTGCTTCATATATGGAATTTACCAAGAAAGAATTTTTAGATTTTATAAACAATAAAACAAATATTTGTGAATTGGATGTTAATTTGAAAAATAAATTTATTTCTTGGGAAGAATTTAAACTAACCAAAAAGTTGTCTCAGCCAAAATAGCTCGACTATTCCAACAAAACGACCATTATTGTCAAGATTATTATTGCCATTAAGCCCGTTGTAATCGTTGTTGAGATACAACACCCGCCCACGGAAGTAGCCTTTCCACTGAATATTATCTACATCACTTCATTTCTGTCGTGATTGAATGTAAGATTAAATCTTACGCTTTATAATGATTTATCATCTTAGCGAAAAGACGTGTAGTTCCAAGCTACATTCTATGTAGCTGAGACATTATTTAGAAATTTTTAGAATTTAAAAATGTTGTGAAGTAACCTAATGAAATTAAAAAAGTTTAATGCACTGCGCCTGTCGGCGCAACTTATTTATCTTTTTGCGTCTCCGACGCCTACCCCAACAAAACGACCATCATTGTCAAGACTAATACTGCCATCAAGCCAGTTGTAATCGATGTTGAGATACAACACCCGCCCTTGTGGTTGTTTAGGGTCAATATCATTTAATCTATGTGAATTTCCAACAGTTCCATCAGAATGTTTTGCTTTTTCAAAATAAACATCTAAATATTCAAGTGTCCCTGCTCTTGCTAAAACTAATGGATTCTTCATAAAATCTTTTTTATCGAAATAATCTGATTTTGTGTTTTTTGCAACATCAAAATCCAAAACGATCGCATATTTTCCAAAGGGATTTTTAATATTTCCTTTCATAACATCATCTATTGAATAAATTTCAATACTTTCTCCATTTATTTTTCCATTTAATAGTTGCTCAAATTCCTCATTTGTATATTTTGCAGAGTTTTGAGAAGTTAATCCATCACCATATGCTTGAAATATTCTTTCAGGTGTTAAAATTCCCCCACCATGAACAGTAATTACAACTGGTTTTCCTTTTTTTACAAAATTTCCTTTTGTATCGATACCAACGTTCTCTTCACTTAATGCAGTAAACCAATCTTGCCATAAATAATTATCTTTTTCTGATTCTGCTTTTCCAGCAATTAAATAAGGCATTGAAGCAATAATTCCTTCATCTCCTAATTGAGTATAAGCTTCTTCTAAAGCAACTGCATTACCTATGTGTTTATTGTTTCTTTGTTTATTACTATAAAATATATTTTGTTGATTTATTAAATCATCAACACTAAATTTAAAATATTTAAATTGTTTTGAAAGAGGAAGAGTACTTTGAATTCTATCTAAAACACTATTTTCTTCTCTTGCTTTTGGTTCTCCAAAAAGCATTCTTAAGTAATCTTGTTTTGATTTCATTTTCTACCTTTGTGAATATCATCTAATATGATTTTTCCAATATCTTCTTCAGATGAAATTGGAATTATTTTTACTTTTTTATCAAAATAAGTTTCTCCTTGATTTCCTATTTCAATAACATAAGATCTTGCTCCTTTTTGAGCATAAGAGTTCATATATTCTAAAACTCTATCTCTATTACCTATGTGTCCATCTGTAATTAAAACTAAATCATAAATTCCTTTAGAGACCTTTTCAACTTCTTTTAAATCAACTTGAGTATCCCCTCCTGATTTAAATCTTAATAATTCATCTAGAACTTTATATTTATCATTTGTGAAATCTTGTATTGTTGTTCTGTCGGAGAATCTTCCTACAGAAATTTTTGCACCGTTCTTAAGATACTCGTTTGCAACTGCAAAACTTCCAAGAACTGCGTTTGAAATCTCTTCACTAGGATTTGGCATACTTCCTGAATCATCTAATAAAATCATTAAATTTGGAGTTGCTTCTTTTTGTCCATGATATTTTAAATTTTCTTTAACCCATTTATTTGAAAGTCCGGGTAAAATTTTTCCACCATAGGAATTAAATGCATCCAGTGAGTTTAAGTCGTCTCCTACTTCAAATTTTTCATGTCTAGTGGGATAAACTCCTTCCTTAGCTAGTAAAGGAGTTTTCTTTAAAGTGATTGAATATTTTCCAGCCAAAGATTCATAAACAAATTTATCTGCGAAGGAATCAGGATTATCTAAATATTTTCCACCAGGAAAATCTCCTTTTTCTTCAGAGAATTTTTTAGTATGTTCTTTTATGAATTTTTTAGCATCTTCGTTTGAAATTTGTCCTTTTTCAATTAATTCTTTTAAAGCTTTTCTAATTTGTTTTCCTGAATAATCATCAATTTGAGGGCTTTCCCCCATTGGATTTTGAGGAGTATTTCCATTTTGTTTATCTTGTTCATATAATGGATTCATGATTCTATGAAATTTTAATAAATCTCTTCTATTTTGTTTATCATTTTGTTTTACAAATTCAATTCTTCCATTTTTTTGTCCAAGAAAATCTATGCTTTTCAAAGATTCAAAAGCATTTGCACATTCATCATCTAATTGAGTTTGTCCAAAATCTTTTCCTAATTTATAATTATAAAAAACAGTTAAAGTTTTTTCAACTTTTGATTGAGGACTTAAAGTTCTATAAACATCAGGTAAGTGACTATCATTTTTACTAATTAAAACTCTTAAATTGTCATTTACATCGTCGTAAAATTGTCTAATGGATTCTCCATTTTCTTTTTCTTTTATTGCAATAGTTTCTATAATTACTCGGTCTAAAGAATATGGATGAAATAAATAGTGTCCGAATTCATGATCTAAAACTCCTTCAATAGCTTCTTCCTCAGACATATTTTGAGAAAGTTTAGCAATAAATTCAGGATTAACAAATACTTTGAAATCTTGCATATTAATCCAAGCAGTTGGAGCTTCAGTTGAAAGGCTAACGCTCTTTAAAGGAACATAACCAAAACTTTCTTTGGTTTTTTGAAAAACTTTATTTAATGTTTCTTCAAGATTTTCTTTCATTTTATTTAACCTTTCGTGCACTGCGCCTGTCGGCGCAACTTATTTATCTTTTTGCGTCTCCGACGCCTACCCCAACAAAACGACCATTATTGTCAAGACTATAACTGCCACCAAGCCCGCCGTAACCGTAGTTGAGAAACAACACCCGCCCTTGTGGAGTTGAAGCACTTCTGCCATCAAATGGATGATAACAACCAAGTCCATCGCTATCAGAAGCCATCTCGTAGTATTTCTCTAAATTCTCTAATCCACCATTTCTTGCAATAACCAAAGGATTTTTCAAGAAATCTTTTTTCTTTACTTGTCCAGATTTTAAATTTTTAACCATTGAATAAGGAACAACAACACCATATTGATGTGGTAAGTTTGAAATTCCTTTGTAAATTTCATCATAAGTGTAAATTTGATTTAATGATTTTCCATTCGGAAGTTTTCCTTTAAGCAAATCATTCCATTCATTAGGATGAATTTTTCCACTTCCATCAATTAAACCATCATTATAAGATTTTTGAATCCTATCTGGCGTCCAAATTCCACCACCATTAATTATAAGAACAATTTCTTCTCCTTTTTTATACAAACCTTGTGTATCAATACCGATATTTTCTTCAGTATGAACTGAATACCATTTTTTCCAAAAATCGTGTGATTTATCAGCTATAATTTTTGCTGATATTAATTCTCTCATGTTAGGAATGTAACCTTCTTCTCCAACATAATCTAAAGCTTGTTGTAGAGCATTTTTCAATCCTTTAGAATTTGTGTCTTCAAATGTTTGACCTTCTAAAATATCCTCAATATTAACTCCACTAAAAACTAAAGGTGGAGGAGCAGTATTTTGAATTCTATCTAAAACACTATTTTCTTCTCTTGCTTTTGGCTCTCCAAAAAGCATTCTTAAGTAATCTTGTTTTGATTTCATTTTTTCATTGTGTGATACAATTGTTTCACAATTGGTAAATCGGAGTCAGGATGCTTAGCCAAAAAATCTTCAGCATAACCATTTCTTATTGAATCATACAATTCTGTAAGCATAGCTTTGTTTTTAACAAATTCTTCAGAAGTATAATCTTTAACAATTTGTTTTGATTTCTCCATCTGTTGTGAATTTGGTGCAAACTCTCCAACTTCTGTTTTGTAATCATCAGTAAATTCTGTTCGGTGATTAATAACATAAGGCAATATTTGAGTTAAAGTATCAACGGAAACTTCTTCTTCACCTTTTAAAAATCCTAAGAATTTCGCATATTGTGTTGCAGATCTCATGTTCGCTCTAACACTTAAATTATTTTGAGTTTTACCAACAACATAATTTTTATTGTGATTAGAAACGTCGCCATTTACTTTTAATATGCTATTCATAGTATCAAAAAATGAATCCAAATATAATTCAGCATCTTTACTAAACTTCATAGTATTAATTATGTAAGGAATAGCATTTCTTTCAGTTTTATCTAAACCAATATTTCCTAGTTGTTGTCCAAATTCATTAGAATAAACTTCAACTTGTTTTAATTTTTCTTCAAGAGGTCTATTTTTTTCTAATAAAGATTCTTGAATTTTATCAGCGATTGCTTTATCTGAAATCATTGCTCTTTTTTTATCAACATTAGGAACTCGAAGTAATTTCTCCATCGCATTTAATCTTTCCGTTTCTGCTTCTTCAGTTTTATCTTCAAAAACTTTAGTTAAATATTTTTCATCTATTGCTTCTAAGTCCTTCTTAACAGAATAATTATCTATACCTGAACCTCTTAAATAAGAAGTTAAATATTTTGGAAATGAAACTTCAACACTAACATCAAATCTATCAAGCATAGGAGGAGTTAAATCAGTATTCCCACCATCTTTATAGTTTGCAGTTGCGAAAAATGCATGTCTTGGTTGCGTAACAACTTCATTAAGATATTGAAATTTTCCATTTTCAACAAAACCGAGCATAGTGTTTTGAGTTCCCTCTGGAATTCTATTGATCTCATCAATAATTTTTGCAGAAGGTGTTTGTGCAAATAAACTAAAAATAACTTTTTCAGTTTCATTAAGTTTTGAGAAATCTAATCTTCCAACAATTTTCTCTTCAGTTAATTGAGGATGTCCTTGAATAATAGTTCTACCAACAAATTCACCAGGCAATTTATACAATAAAGATGTAACTGCTTCTGAAGTTGTAGTTTTACCTAAACCATAATTACCTAGAATTAATTGGTTTTTCTTAAGTAAACCAGTCATTAAACTAAACAAAGCAACATCATTAACTTGCTCATTACCTACTTTCATATTAGGCATATTAACATAATAACTGCCTAGAATATAATCATGCATGGAAAAAACTTTCTCTCTTATGGAATCTAATTTTTTCGTCAATTCAGGATTTTTATAAGTCATTTTCAACCTCTTTTCACACCACTTCTAAGGTGTTACTATTTGTATGGAGTTCTTATATTTAAATGTTTCGTTTTTGTTGTCACTTAATAGTAAATACTTTTAGAAACACATTGATTTTCACATTTACTTCCAAATATTAAAAAATCCGACCTCACACAATTACTCTTATAAAGACAAGTTTTATAAAATTCAACCCACTAAAATGTCTATAACAATCGAATTCAAAGGTTTGAGACTCTGGAAAGGTACATTGAGCCAAAAATAAAAAATTTCAGTCGTCTTTCATTTTAAATCAGAAAGACGCAAGAAAGCCCACAAATGCAAAATAAAGCGATTTAAACCAGTAACTACTTAAAAGTAGCGAATGAACAGAAACATTTATAAAGTTAC
>JAQUYS010000063.1 GCA_028691765.1 Candidatus Nanoarchaeia archaeon
AATCAGCAATATCTTGTTGTTTTTTACCTGCATTATGCAATTTAACTATTAATTTTTTTTCAGTTAGGGATAACATGTACTATTTTAAACTGAACTAGTATTTATAGGTTACTTTTGTCGTCGACTAATAGACCTTAAGGTAGCTTATATTTGTAATCATTATAAAGTAACAACAAAAACAAAAGATTTATAAACAACGTTAAATTAGTAAAAATACACTCTCTGAGTGAAAAAAGGTTAAAATGAAATCATTAACAAACGCATTATTAATAACATACATCTTAGCAACAGGAGCTTTAGCATTAGCTAAAGATTCGTTAAAATATCCTTTAGTACCTGTAGCAGATAAAGATACGGAATTAGATAAAGAAAAAACAGACAAAGTTCTGAAATTAGTAAATTATGTTATAACTAAAAATGACCAAAAAGGTCTTTTATCACATAAACCAGATACTGCTTTAGATAGAAGTTATCAAGGAGTGCAGGCAGTTATGAAAATTGGAGATACAAGATATACTATTTGGGTTGCTAACGAAGATGAAACTCAAAAAATCCATCTTGATGATGTACTTTCAATTTGGACAAGACCTGATGGAACTTATGGACAGAAATATATTACTACTTTTTCTGACAATGGTTTAGATGGTAATTGTGATTTTGGAATTACTCCTGCAATGAATGAAGTGGGAAGAATTCTTTTTAATCAAGAATTTGCTGAAGGAAACGAACATAAAAAAAAATTCCAAAAAATATATGATTCTGCAATTGATGATTTAATTAATTTTTACGAATCCAAATAATTTTTTTCTTTTTTATATCATTTCTTCAAAGTAATCTCTCTTCTCAGGTTCTTCTCTAACCAACTTCTCAAATATAGCTTGACGAATGAATGAAGAAATAGGAAAGTCTTCCTTAGCTTTCTTCTTTAATTCTTCCCACATTTTATTATGGCAAAAAAAACTTCTTCTTTCTCTTCTTAATTCTGAAAAGTCTTCATTCATTTTTACAAACCTTCTCGTAAATTTTATTTATTTTATCTTCAATAGGCATTGTTCGAAATAAAACTGAACGAACATAATCTGCAGTTTTGGAAAAACCTAAAGATCTAGCTCGAGCTTGCAAAATCTTATTTTGCTCAGGAGTTATTCTTGTTCCAAGTCTTATTTCTTTCATAAAAATTAGAAATACTTTTTACAATAAATACAACTAGGCTACAAAGTTGTCCACACATTTGGGTACCATTTTGGTAACACAAAATTTTATTTAGAAAGGCATTTCAATAGCAATATCTCCACTATACATAATATTAGGACTTCTGTCCAATTCAACTAATTTACCATCTTCGTTTGGTAAATATAAGTTATTTTTTTTAGTTATAAGAATTTTAGAAGGTTTATCAAAATCTTTTAATTTATTTATGAAATATTCAATTTCAGCTATACTTTTTGTGTTATTAAATTTCATAATTTGGTTTTCTTCAAATATATGCCCATATATTTCATAAGATTCGATTGTGGATTTAAGAATTTCTTTACTCCACCATAAATTAAGTTTATTATATTTAGGTCTACATAATGTAAATAAAAAATAAGAATTTTTTTCAAAAAATTTATCAAAAAAATGACTAAATACTGGATTTTGAATATACTTGGATCCCAGGGCGATTGACTTATTTTGATTAGCTTCGATTAATAATTGAAATCCATCCAGGAATGTTATTCTTTCAGGTACCTTAATTATATCATCTAGATAATCATATTTTTTTATTTGATTTTCAATATCTCTTTTTATTTTATCTCCAGATGCATTAATTAAATCAATTAATTTATCATCTATACCTCCTATCTCTTTCTTTATGGCTAATGCATATGTTGCTAAATTGAAACCTCTATCTTTAATTGATATGTTATTAGTAGGCAAATGGTTGATAATATCTTGAACTAAATCTTTATTTACTTGTTTATATTGATAATATAAAACAGATAGTGCGGCAACTCGACAATCAATATTTTCATCTTCTATAACAATATCTCTAAATGTTTTAATATGGTCTTTTTTGATTCCACCTAATAAACGAATTAAATTGCTTCTCATAGAATATTTTATTTTTTTATAATCAGGAAGATTAAAATATTCTTTTTTATTTTCAAAATAATCTAAAGAAGTGTCTCTAACTGCTTTGATTAATAAATGTTCATCAGCATATTTATTGAATTTTTCACTAAACTCTTTTATTCTTTCCAACGTATCTTCTGCTAAATCTTGAATTTTATTTTCGAATGTTTTTCTTACAAAAATGGCAAAAGTTTCATCATCCTCATCAAAAAAATGTTCAATTTTAGCACCAGGATATATATTTTTATATTTTTGAATGGCTCTCTGCTCAGCTTTTTTAAATTCTACATCATAATCAAAATTATCCCATTTTTCGTCAGTATCCCCTTCATTATAGTCTTCATAAGCATCAAATTTTTCTCTATAAGGAAAATAATCTCTCCACCAATCACATAAGTTATAAGGACGATTTTCCATAAATTTAAAGAAATCTTTATTAAATTTATCAAGGACATATGGGAAATAAGTCATAAAATGTGAAAATCAATAAGACTTTAAAAGAATATCGTTAAAAATCAAATCAAATTGATTTATTTATATGTTGGGTACCATTTTGGTAATACAAAATTCAAACTGCGAGAAATCTCACAAAAAATGGCAAAGGTATTTATATGAATGCTTCTTTTTATATAACATGGAAGAAATTTGTGCGTCCGCACGAAGAATTCTTTCAGAAATCAAGGCAAATATTTGAAAAATATCTAATTTAAGCTGTAAAATGCCGTGGTAGAAGCTCGTTCTTCAGCGATTAAATGAAATAAATCTGGGCTTATGAAGCGTAACTTTATTAAATACAAAATTTATAATGATTCAAATGGCAAACATTAATTCAATACTGATGAAAAAGTACGTTCTTTTTAGTGTTGTTGGATTTCATGCAGGAGAATCTGAAGCGGAAATTTTTGATAGAAAAAAGAAAGAAATTGATGATACAGGAAAATCATTTTGGCTAATAAAATCATTCAAAGCAAAAACTGAAGATATTCAAAAATTTTGCAAATGTGCTTTAAATGAAGGTGAGGATGTTTTCTGCATTTTCCTTGAAGCGTCTCAAAAAGGTGGTGCACAACCTACAAAAATTAGTTCAGTAGCTTCTCAATTTTCATCAGATAATATTCACTGGTCAGATATTCCAAAAGGAATTAAAGTGACTGGAAAAATTGATAAAAAAACTACTGCTTTAGTTTTAGAGAGCTTAGAAATGAATAATGAAAATGAAATCGAAATTGATTTATGGAATTATTCAGATTTTTTAGATGGGCTGAATCCAACAAGATTCACACAAGGAGCATCATCAATTTGTGCAACAAAAAAGTATAATGAAGGAATGAAATCAAGATATAGAAAAATTGTTGCATTTGGAAAATTAACAGAACCGTTTGCCATTTGGTTGAAATAAGCCCAGATTTACTCAAGCCACGCTGCGCTCTCACTCCACTTCGTTCCGTTCGGGTCATTTAACAAGAATTAATCTGAAATTTTGTTCGCATTGTAGAATTGTTTTTACTTCAATTTTCAATCAATCAAAACTTCAACACCTGGTAACCGATCACCAGCTAACAGTTTCAAACTCGCTCCACCGCCTGTAGAAACGTAACTGAATTTATACTTCTTAAGAGCAGAAACAGTATCTCCACCACAAATTATTGTTTTCGCTTTTAACCCAGAAACAAATTTTCCTAAATCATTAGTTGATTTATCATAAGGCTTTTTCTCAAACATTCCCAAAGGACCGTTCCAAATTATTGTGCTAGCATCTTTTAAAACAACTTTGAATAATTTCACAGATTTTTTTCCAACATCATAGCAATACATTGATTTAGGAATTTGATCAAAAGGAATTCCAATTAAAGTTCTATGTTCATCAATTTTTCCATTAAAATCCACAGGAAAAATCATTTTGGTTGAATATTTTTTAAAAAGGCTTTTTGCTTCTTTAATTAATTCTTCTTCATATAAAGATTTACCAACATCTAAACCAAATGATTTAAAGAATGTGAATTCACTTGCACCTGCTAAAATGACTTTATCAACATTTATTAACAATTTCTTCAGCAAAGGTAATTTATCTTTTATTTTTGCAGCGCCAAATATTGCTACAATTGGTTTCTTCATATTTTTAATATTTAAGTTTTCTAATTCTTGTATGACTAAAAATCCTGCGTAAGATGGTAGTAATTTAGGAAGAACGTAAACAGAAGCATCTTTTCTATGTGATGTTCCAAACGCATCGTTAATATAAACATCTGCAAGTTTAGATAGTTTTAAAGCAAAAGATTTGGATCCTTTTTGTTCTCCAGCATCAAATCTTAGATTTTCAAGTAAAATAATTTTATTGCTTGAATTGAAATCATTAAAAGCAACTTTTTTCCTCAATAATTTTTCTAATCGACCAACCAAAGGTTTCAAAGAATATTTTAAATCAATTCCTTCAGGCCTTCCTAAGTGACTTGCTAAGATTATTTGTTTAGCACCTTTTTTAAGAACGTAGTTTATGGTTTTCAAAGCAGAAATTATTCTAAACTCATCAAGAATTTTTCCTCTAGATATTGGAACATTAAAATCGCAACGAATAAAAACTTTTTTACCTTTTAAATTCGCATCCGTAATTTTACGTAACATAAGTGATTTCAACATAAACAAATATATAAATTCATTGTTTTAAAGCAAATTCACATATTTCTCAAACATATCTAATTTTTCTTTAAATGTACATGGATAAATTATTACAGGCAAACGATATAATTCAACAGTTATTTTTGTTAGATTATTTTCCTCTTCAACCACAGTTTCAATATTTGTACCTAAATAAGCTATTTTTTCTTTAGTCAAATTACATCTTAATTTAAATGTTTTATTGTGAAAAGAAGATTTTTTTAAATCAGTATGGTGAGTCACATATACATTAAAATCATGTGTATCTTGATTTTCTTCAATCGTAATAGTATTATCTCCAATATGTTTTTCTAAAAATTCATCTCTGTGAGTCCAATCTTTGTACTCAAAAGTCTCAAAATCAAAACCATTCTCTAACTTCATTTCCTTCATTTTAACACCTTCAGAGTCTCACTTCTTTTTGTGTTCAAAATAATTTCTAACTTCTAAATTTATTTGAGGTTTTGCT
>JAQUYS010000064.1 GCA_028691765.1 Candidatus Nanoarchaeia archaeon
CTAATGATTTTGTCATTGCTCCCGATGATTTAATGGCCATATCTGAAGTTAACACCATATCTCTTGTGTTGTAAGTTTGTACGTTTGAAGAAACAAATTGGTTTACTTCATCTGCTGATTTAAATGATTTTGGAGTGATTGGTTCTCCTTCTTGGTAGAAGTCTTGATTTGTTGTTGGTATTGTTCTTGTTGAACAACTTGTTAAGATCAACATTAAAACTAAAATTAAATATATGGATTTATTCATTTTTTCACCTGTATATGTGTTTGCTTTTTGAAGATTATAAATGTTTGGTTGATAAAATCATTTTATTACATAAACTTTATAAATCAATTGTTGTGTTTGGATGTGATAAGATGACTCAAGAGATTAAACATGTGGCCATAATTATGGATGGTAATCGAAGATATGCTGAATCAAATGGAATGCATAAAACTAATGGTCACAAATGTGGTCGAGATACTTTAAATTCAGTTCTTGATTGGTGTAAGGAATTTGATATTAATATTTTAACAATATATGCTTTCTCTATTCAAAATTTTGAAAGATCTGATGAAGAAAAAGAATATTTATTTTCTTTACTTAAAGAAGAATTTGAAAAAATAAAAAACAATAAACATAAAATAAATATGTTTGGGTTGAAAGTAAATTTTCTTGGAAGATTAAATTTATTTCCTAAAGAAATACAAGATATGTGTAAAGATATTGTTGAATTAACTAAATCCAATTCGAAATATTTTCTTAATGTCTGTTTAGGTTATGGTGGACGAGAGGAAATAATTGATGCTGTTAAGAAAATTGTTTCTGAGAAAGTTCCTGTTTCTGACATCAATGAAAATATGTTTTCAGATTATTTGTATTGTTCAAGCGAACCTGATTTAGTTATTAGAACTAGTGGTGAAATTCGTACTTCTAATTTTTTACCTTGGCAAACTGTTTATAGTGAATGGTTTTTCTTAGATAAAACTTGGCCTGAATTTTCTAAAGAAGATTTTACTCACGTTTTAAAAGAATTTAAAGAAAAAAGAAAAAGAAGATTCGGTAAATAAATTATAAGTCATTCATTCTTGATTGTCTTTTGTTTCTTTCATTACCGTATCTTAAATCATACATGGAAGAAATATAATCTCCCACTACTTTTATCAATTTCAAATAATCTTCAACATTTTTTGTAGTCATATTTGTTATTGAAAATTGTATTTCTTCTGAATTTTTAACTAAATCTGAAGAAATTTTTATTTTGTATTGTCCTTGATTAAGATTTCCAATATATGTTTTTGTCGGAACAGATTCTAAAAATTTTTCTATTTTTTCTTCATCTGCAGGAAAATCGTAAATAGTTAGAATTTTTTCCATAGATTCAGGTTTTCCTAAAGTGTAATTCAAAGTTATTGTTGCTAAAAGATGATCTTCGTGTTGAATTACATTTGAAGAAACATCTAAACTTTCAAGTCTTTCTTTTAAAGACAATTGATTTTGTTTTTGACGTAGTCTTGCGTATAACTCTTTGGATTCTTGAGTTTGAGCTCGTCTTTCTTGTTTTTTCTTCATTCCTTGATTTTTAGGAATGGTTCGTCTTTCGTATAATCCTAAGGGTTTGCTTGGCATGGTTATCAATTAATAGAATTCTAATTTGTTTATAAATCTTTTGTTTTTGTTGTTACTTTATAGTAGTTTAACACCAATTTTATTACAATACTGTTTTATAGGACAGATTTTACATTGTGGGTTTATTGGTTTGCATGTGTTTTGTCCGAAAGAAACCAGAAACGGGTTGTAATTCATCCAATGTTTTTTAGGCAGTTTTTCTCTTAACTTCATTTCTGTTTCTAAAGGAGTTTTAGTTTTAACATAACCTAATCTGTTTGAAATTCTATGAACATGTGTATCAACACAGATGGCAGGTAAGCCAAAAGCGGTAGCTCTGACTAGGTTTGCTGTTTTTCTTCCTACTCCAGGTAATTGTATTAATTTATCGATTTCAGAAGGTATTTGTCCATTAAATTGTGTTTGTATTGTAGTGGGTAATTGATTTAGATATTTGGCTTTGTTTCTATAATAATTTATTGGGCGAATTATTTCTTCTATTTCTTTTAAGGATAATTGGTTTAATTTTTTGAACGTATTTGCTTTGGAGAATAGTTTTGTGGAGACTTTTGCTGTGGTTTCGTCTTTCGTTCTAGCGGACAATATGGTTCCTACAAGTATTTTAAAAGGGTCTTCTGTTTGGGTTTTTATAAGATCAATTATAGGCATTTCATGGTGCTTAAATTCTTTAGACAATAGAAACATTATTTTGTCAATATCTATTTTTTTCATAATTAACTTACAATTATTAAATTGAGTTTATAAATGTATTTGGTTTTTAGCTAATGAATATACGAAAATGTATACTCAAATACTAAAATAACGAAAGGTTTATAAATAATATATATGTAAATAAGGCTACAATGGATGATTTCGAATATAAAAATTATCGCGCTGAACAATCACTTATGAACTGTGGTTTCTCCCCTGAGTCGATTGCGTCAATAAAGTCTACACGTGTTGTTACTCATAATGGTACGCAGCATGTAATAAGAAATGAACAATCTCATTTATTTGAGAATAGTGCACCTAAAACTGAAATCAAGGATTATCCTAGACCTTCTCCTTCAACTATTGAACAAAACGCGGTAAACAAAATGGACCAAAACTTAATACAACAACTAACTGAACAACAACAGATGCAAACACAACAATTTTCAAGATTCAAGCAATATGCAGACAATAGAATATTGCAACTAGAAAATCAAATGGGTCAAGTTATGGAAAGGCTCAAAGTTGCTACTGAAATAATAAATACATTGAAAAGCAATAGTGAAGCGTCTGCAAATAGAGCAAGACTTAATCAAGGAACAACAAAAGATCCTGTTAAAGAAGCTATTGATAGAAATGGTGTTGCACCTGCAGATGTGTCTATTGAAAAAATGTTTTATTTCGGAAATACATAAATCATGCTGACTTAAATTTCTTTATTAGAGCATGAAGCGGCACCTTTACGCTTCATGTCTTTAAAGAATTTTTATTCTTTTTTAGTAGTGACGTTCCAGTTAAGTTTATAAACTAAATCTCATTTTGCTATTTTTATGGATTTAGAGGCGAGAATAAATAAAGACTTTTTTACACAAGAGGAAAGAGAATTATTTGTAGAAAATTGTCATATTATTTCTAATGTTTCTAAAACAGTTCCTAAATTATATGATGTTATTTACCCTAAATTAAAACAAAAAATTGATGTTAATACTGAAAATTTTTATGATTGTAAAACGTTTCTAAAAGTTGTTAGAACTTTAGAAGGAATGGGTGTTGAATTTGATTCAAATGAATACATTACGTCTGTTGGTTGTGGACTTCAATTAATTAATTTGTGTGAAAATAGCGAAGTTATAGAAAAATACGGTCTTGTTGAAATTCTAAGACAAAAATCTCATTTAAAACAACATGTGTTGAGTTTATATGATTCTTTGATTGATTCGCTAGGTATTGAATTTGGTAAAGATTTTTCCGAAATTGAAAAAATAAAAACTTGGAAAAAAGAATTATTTTATGATGTTTTAGATGAAAATTTAAATAAATTGTATGTTGGAGATTCTCATGACGCATATATTCTTTCAAAGATGATTGATTCAATCTACAATTATCCCAAGAACGAGTGCATTCAAACTAATGAAGAGGTCATGGAAATAATTAAAGATGAGTTAGAATTTAATGAACAGACGAAAGTTAAACAAACTAGGGATTACGTAAAAAGAAATTTGCAAAATATTATTGGAACTACTCATATGAATAAATATTTTAGATATGGTTTAAACACTGAAAGAAAAGAATCTTTAAAAGAAGCAGTAAAATATAAAACTCGTTTTGTTGAATACATTGGTGCAAAAATTAGTTGGAGTAAAGGAAAGCAAATTCATCGTAAAAAATTATTGGTGGACGCTTTAATGGATTTATGTGTTTGTGAATATGATTTTAATAGATTTAGAGAAGCCAATCCCAAACAATATTTTTCTAGAATTAGAACTATGGAAGAGCATTACAAATGTTTACTTAAACACCGAACCAATTTAACTGAAAAAACTCCTTGGAAAGAAAAAAGATTAAATGAAATTAAAAAATTAATTGACAGAATTAATTATAAAAAAGACATACTTCATGAGTCAAAAGGATCTTATGATTCAAGAAGAAGCGATGTTCAATTAGTTTATAAGAATGGTGTGAAACAAAGAAAATTTTGTTAAACCATACAACTTGTAATGATAAAATGTTTTAATAAGATTTCTAACACTCCTGCTTCTGCTTGTGTTAATGTTCTTGATGCGTGTTTTGTTTTAAACATTATTTGTTCTTCTTTTCTTGTTATCCAAATTTGTGTTTTATCTTCGTTGAAATTGTGAAAGAATGCGATGGATTCTTTTTTTCCATTTATTACTGAGATAATTTCAGATAGTTCTGTATCGTTGAATTTAACTTTTTTCCAAGTCCACGTTTTATTTTGTTCTAAACCAAAATGAAAATACACCTCCCCCAAGGTGTTTTGAGTCACTTTTAGACACGAGGTTTTGCCAAAAAATGCTTTGTTGAAAAGAATCCTCCCCCGAGTACTGTTTGCGGGGTTAGAGCTTTCAGTAGTTTCGGGGTTGTTTTCTGTTCGGGTGTGTTGTGCTAACATAAGAATAATTTTGGTTTTGGTATTTATAAACTTCACACAAGAATGTCCAGTGTGGGGAGTGCTGAGAGCGGGAAGCTGAATACAGAATGCTGCATGCAAAGTTCTGAATGCGAAATACTGCATGCGGAGTTCAGAATACAGAATACTGCCTGCAGAAAGCAGAGTAAATTTATTTGTTATTGTATTCTACTCTTTCTTGTTCTATTTGTTGCATGTAGTTTTCAAATTCTTCTTTTGAAGATATATTATATGCTTTGTAGAATTCTTTTTCTAACTTTTTTCTTTCTTCTTCTGAGAGTAACTGATAATTTCTAGTTTCAAATTGAGTAATTCTTCCATCTTTGTTTAAATCTGCTTTTTGTATTTCTTTTTCTAGATTATCTAAATCAGATGAAATTAAAATTGTTATATTGTTTCCGTTTTTATCAGATAATTCTTGCATGTAGTATCCGTTGTTTGTTGATAATGAACCATCTTCATTTCGTTTTA
>JAQUYS010000011.1 GCA_028691765.1 Candidatus Nanoarchaeia archaeon
GATTAAAATAGAAGTTTATGGATAAAAATGGTGAAGAGAAAATGAAAAAAACAATAATTATTGCAATTTTGCTGGTTAGTTTAATTTTGACTGCTTGTGGAGGTAGTTCTGGCGGCATAGGTTCTCAAAGAGACTATTATGTTGGAACTGCAGGTGTAGAAGCCAAATTTCAAACCGGATCTCCACCATCTAAAATATATTATTATTCAAGTAATCCTGATGATAATATTTTTGATATTTTTGTAGACATACATAATCAAGGTTCTTCATTCACTAAAGGAGGAGTTTATCTTTCTGGTTATGATCCTAGTATGATTAAAATCACAGGAATAGATATTCAAAAAACATCTGGTGGTTGGAATAATTGTGGAGTTAGTTTAGGATTTAATCAAAATCTTTTTGCTGGCGGTAATTTAGAAGATTATTTTGGTGAAGGTGGAAATTTCTGGAAAGGTGTAAGTGGCGCAATTGATTGTGTTGATTCTGGAGTCTCTGGAACTTATTATGATGACACTAATTGGCAAACATCAATTAGAGATATAGGTGAATTAACAAATCAACCTTGGTTAGAAGGTGTTGGTTTGGATATCACTAGAAATGGAGATGGTGCTTCTTTTGGATTAAAAATTGGTGATGATTTTGATATTAAATATTTGAATCATGGTACCGGTTTATTGGTTATTATGTCGGGTATGTCGTTTTCATGGTATAATGGACGAGAATATCTTTTAAGACCAAATACTCTTGATTATCCTGGTGGTGAAATGACTACTGAGGCTTTTGAAGTTAAAGTTGAGAATTGGCCTGAAGGATTGGATGTTCTTCCTAAAGTTCCATTTTTGTTAACTAATTGTTATCTTTATACAACTTTTGCTAATGAAATGGTGTGTATTGATCCTGCTCCATTTGAAGAGCGACCTAAAGCTTGTAGAAGTACAACTATAACTAGAACTGATGGTCAAGGAGCTCCTGTAGCAATTACAAAAATCGAACCTGAACCTACTAAAAATAAAGTTATTTTTGATATAGAGATAAAAAATATGGGAAGAGGTCAAATTTTTGATATGGGTCAAATGAATCTTTGTGGTCCTTATGGTCCTGGAACTTTGACAAGAAAAGAGTTAAATAAAGTTTATATTTTAGATGCGAGAATTGGAGAACAACAACTTCAATGTACTCCTGATAGAATGACTCCTATTGAGTTAGTTAATGGTATTAGGAATATACGGTGTATCTATAATATAGATTATCAAACTGTGAAAACAGCTTATGAAACTCCTTTGATTATTGAGCTTGGATATGGTTATCAAGAAACATCTCAAGCTAATGTTCAAATAAAACGTGTTTAATGCGAGGTAATTAATATGAAACAAAACAAAATTATTTTAATGGCACTGATTGCTTTAATGCTTTTATTCAGTGCGTGTGGCGGAGGAAATACCACAACTACAAATACTCCAATTTACAAACCATTTGTTGGTGGAGATAATGGCATTACTTTTGAATTCATGCCAGGTATGCCGTCAGATGTTGCTGGTGCAATTTCAGATAATGGAAATGAATTTGCTATTGGTGTTAAATTAACTAATGATGGTGAATATGACATTGATGCAGAAACAGAAGGGGCCTATTTAAAATTAGAATTAAAGGGAATTAAACCTGAATATTATGGTTTAACTAATGATGATTTAATTAAATATTTGGAAGAAGATTTGAAAGGAGCTAGAAAGAATATTGACGGAACTATTTTGAAAGGAGATTTTAATATGCTTGCTTTTGAAGGTTTGAGTTATAAGTCAGATATTCAAGGAGATCTTCCTGTAAATTTCATGGTCGACATTTGCTATGATTATGGAACTAAATCTTCAACAAGAGTTTGTGTTGCTGATGATGTAAATAAAGCGTTGGTTGATGAAAATGATCAGAAAATATGTATGGTTAGTGCAAATCAAGAAACTCAAAACTCCGCAGGACCAGTTAAAGTTCAAAACATGAGGCAAAGTCCTTCTGGTGGAAGTAAAATAAGTATTTTATTCGACATTGCTAGAATTGGTCTTGGAGACATTTATCTTTTCGAAAATGAAAATGGTTGTGATTCTAACGCAGATAAAGATAAAATAAAAGTTGTTGTTTCTTTGCCTGAACAAAGTACTGCATTACTTGAATGTACTGGATTTACAGAAGGTCCAGATGGTTTGGAAAAAGTTATGACTGTATTTAAGGAATCTCCTCAAGCAGTAACTTGTAGAATTACCGGTGAAGAAGGAGAAGATAATGTTTATCTTGAAAACTTAAATGTTAATTTATATTACAGATATAATGAACAAATTTCAAAATCTGTAATTGTGAAAGACACTGGAGCAAACAATTAGTTTTTATTTTTTTATTTTTAAAATTATAATGGTGAATTATGGGATTTATTAATAGACTTTTTGGAAAGAAGAATACTGGAAACATTCAAACTGAACTTAATAATTCTAAGAAAGGATATGTGCTTCATGATTTAAACATAGTTGCAAGACAAATAGAATTAACTTGCAATAGAATTTCTGAATTTAAAGAACCTTTGATTCATGAACTTAATGAAGAAAGAAAAGCATATAACGTTATTAATGAAAATAATAAAGACCGATTAGAAAATTTAAAAACGATGGAATTGATTTCAAAGCAAATCGCTAAACTTCGAAGAGATTTAGAAGTTAAAGGTGAAACTCATTCTGAAGAATATGTGTTATATTATGAATTAAATCTAGCCGTATCAGATTTAATCGAAAAGAAAAACTTGATGCATATTTATATGCATAATCAGGGTGAAGAAATTGCTTTAAATTTATTAAAAAATAATAATGCTTTTTCTGAATTGAATAAAGTTAGTAATTACTTAAAACAGTTAAAACACATTATTGAAAGATCTTTTAAGAAAGGTGACTTTGAAAAAGATTTTGAAAGCACGGAAAAATCAATTATTGAAACAATCAATATATTTTGTAAGGAAATCGAAGATTATAAAGAACGCATTAAATTAAATATAGATACTGTAATCGAATTTATGAATTCAGGAAAAGGCCAATATGAAAATCAATATAATGTAATTAAAAAAATAAAGTATAAACATAATTTACTTATTACAAAAATAAAAGATAAATTACTTATTAAAAATATGGATGATAAATTACTCATTGCGAAAATAAACGATAAACTACATATCATGAACATAGGCAATGAAACGATCTTAGATGTATTAGATGTGGCTTTGAAAAAGGATTTCATGAGTGATGTCAAAAAAAATATGTGGGTACAAATTGACCAATCAGCTAAAAAAAATTATGAGGATAAACAATTTAAGGAATTGAATCGAATGTTTGCATCAATAAATGGTATTAAAATAGCTTACATGAATTTCTTGAAATATCGATATGAAGAATATGATAAAAATCTCAGAGCGAAAAATCGAGGATTGGCAAATTTTTTAAGATACAAATTTCAAAATTAAATATAAGGTACGTTTGTAGGATATTCATCTCGAGGTAATTTTTTAGATAAACTTTTTAACGTTGAATCAATTTGTTTTATTGCTTTGTCTACAGATTCAATTTTTTCAGAGAAATATTCTACGCTGCCTTTTTCAGTTTCAGCTTTTGGTGGAACTACAGACAGAATTAAATCCTTGCTATATTGTATTAAGTCTGACTGTGCAATCCGTTGTATAAAATTCGGATGCATCAATTGATATTCTCGTTTCACATATTCCTCAAAGCTACCCATTGTAGATTTATTAATGCTTTTCTATTTATAAACCTTTCGTTTTGTAACTACTCTAGAGTAATATCATTTATTAGAAGGTATTTAAATAAGAAGAGATTTCCCTCATATTGCACACATTATGATCGCGTGAACACCCAATGAAGCTTCGGCTAGTGATTAACGGATGTAACTAGAGAATGTGTGCCATTTTTTCAAAGGGCAAATCATTCTCTATAAATAAATTAATTTTCCGTTAATTATGTATCAGTCAATTTTACGGATGCAACTGAGCAGAGCGAACGTTGTGCAGGAACAACAGTGACAGCATAACTAGAGAATGTATGTCCTTTTCTCGGTTTGCTGAATTCAGAAAGCAGAACAGCGAATAGAATAACTAGAGAATGTAAACTGGTTGCAGAACACAGAAGACTGTGGCTGAATGCAGAATGCGACACTTCTGTTTTTTATCCGAACATGCCTATGTGGCCGTTATCTTGTCCTTCTTCTCTTAGAACTCTTTCATAAGCTGTTAAGAAGTCATCTAACTTAATCTCAGTTCTATTGGCTCTTATCGCTGCGTAACCCGCTTCTGTGCAAACTGATTTTAATTCAGCTCCTGCCATTCCTAAGAATTTTTTAGCCAATGTTTTCAATTTTATGTTTTTAGCCAATGTCATTTTCTTTGTATGGATTTTAAGAATTTGTTCTACTCCTTCTTCAGTTGGAGCTCCTACTTCTATGTGTCTATCAAGTCTACCTGGACGTAATATTGCAGGATCTAAAATATCTTTTCTATTTGTACAACCGATTATTTTAACATTAGCTAATGGTTTAAAGCCATCTATTTCGGATAATAATTGCATGAATGTTCTTTGTACTTCTCGTTCTCCACTTGTTCCTATTTCTATTCTTTTGGAAGCTAAAGAATCTAATTCATCAATGAATATTATGGATGGCGCTTTTTCTCTTGCGAGATCAAATATGTCTTTTACTAGTTTTGCGCCTTCTCCTATGAATTTTTGTACTAACTCACTTCCTACTACTTGTATGAATGTGGAGTTTGTGCTTTTAGCGACTGCTTTTGCCAATAGTGTTTTTCCTGTTCCTGGTGGACCATGTAAGAGTATTCCTTTTGGTGGCTCAATTCCTACTTTTTTGAATAGTTCTGGTTTTTGAAGTGGTAATTCAACTACTTCTTTCATTAATTCAATTTCTGCATTCAATCCCCCTATGTCTTTCCAAGAGGTTGTTGGTTTTTCAATTATTACAAATTGTTCTACGTTGAATTTTCTATTTGAAGAAATTTTATCTATGATTGTGAGATTTTTTTGTTCTACTAATACACTATCTCCTGGTTTTAATCCTGGAACTGATTCTGCTCTATTAACTAAGAACTTATTTCCATTTGGCATGGCAATTATTGCGGTTGCATCGTTTGTTATTTCGATTACTTCTGCTACTAATAAAGCAGGCATTCGATATTTATCTAATTCTACTTTTAATTGCGAGACTGTTTCTCTTAAAAAATGGTTTTCTCTTTCTAGATCAACTACGTTTGATTCATATGAAAATGAATCTATATCTACAGAATCTCTTGTCATATGGTCTTGAAATAAAAAAGAGTATTTAAATATAGCGAAATTTCTCTATTTTTATGAAAGTTGCACATAGCGTCAATTTTAGGTTGTTTTTGAATAAGGAGGCATTTACTGCCGATAAACTTAAACTACTTTTAAGTCCTGTTTTACCTGAAGAAGTTTTGTTCATTTTTGAAGAGGATGTTGAAAAAGACGTTTTAAAAAAGGAAAAAATTGAGCTTTCTATTGAAGATATTGCTTTAAAAGAGGCATTGAAGGTTCAGGGAGAACTGTCTAAAATTGTGGATGGGTGCGATTTAATTAAAGTTGAGCTTTCTTTAAACAAAGAAAAACACATAAATTTATTTTTAGATAAATTAAAAAATGAATTGGGCAATGATGTTTGTTCTTTGATTGCTGAACAGGAAAATCGTGTTGATGAAAATTGCAATTTATTTCTTCGTTTAGATTTAGATGAATTGCAGAAAGGAAATTGTGTTTTAACCGATGGTGGTAATTGTGTTCACATAAAAATAAAATTGGCGACTTATCCTAATAAAAAAGAAAATGCTTTGAAAGTTGTTAAAGAAATATTTAAGAATTAAATTAAATCTTCTTCTTTATTTTTTTTCTCTTGTGAAATTGCGTTTGGACTTGAACCACCGTGCCAAGTAAATCTTGGTTTTACTCTCATAGGATATAATTTTTCATTTTGATCATCAAATAAAACTGCAGATCCTTGTACTCGAGGTAATTTATCTAATTCTTCTACTAATCCTGAACGCATATATGATTGCATTAAAAGTCCTAGAGCATCTACATCTATTTTTGCAGTTATTCTGTGGGATAAAACTACGTCTGATTGAGTCATGACATCTGTATGAATTTTTCCTGGTTGTTGTGTTGCTAAAATTAAAGATATTCCTGGTTGTCTTCCTTCTCTTAATATAGTTACTAATGCATTTGTTGATGCTACTTTTCCTTGATTGGGTAGAAATTCGTGTGCTTCATCTATTATTAACCACACTAATGGCATGTCTTGGGTTTGTGCTTTTTCTTTCGAAAAAAAGTTTGTGGCACTAGTCACTGATTGATATTCTTCATCTTTTCTTGCTTCCATTCTATTTACAAATAATCTTTGTCCTATTAATCCAACCATTAATGCTTTTATATCCCATCCACCAGGCATTGTTGCATAACATGAAACATCTAAGACTGAGATTTGTCCACCGCGACTTAACTCGGAGAGCTGAGTTCCGTGTTCTGAGAAAACACCCCAATTATTTGCCATTTTAAACATTGAAACTACTGATTCCTTTAATGATTCTGGTGCATCCTGATCTTTTTTTATTGCATCAATTATATCTTGAATTTTATATTTTGGTTTTGCTTTTTGTATTTCTAAAATTATATCTGATATTAAAATTCCTTGTTCAGAAAATTTATCAACTCTAAATGCATTGCACCAATCATCTGAATCTATTTCTGTTGGTGAAAGTGTAAATGGAAAGTCTGTTGGTATGCCTGATTTTTTATATTCTAAATAATATTTTTCTGGTGTGAATATTTTGATTGGTATTGATTCGGGTTTTAATCCCCATTCTTCTAATAATAATTTATCTTGGTGATTAGGATATTTCATTGTCCAGTAAATCCCCATTGTATCTAGAATTATTACTGAAAGATTTTTTTTAGTCACTTCATCTAATAAATGGAATCCTTCTGCTATAGTTCCTAAGGTGTAGCTGTTGTGAACAATTATTCCGTTAGCTACGAAATTATGATTTTCCGGAACACTTATATCATAAACTTCAAAAGTACCATTTAGTTCTTCAATAAAACTAATTTCATCCCAAAAAATATCTGATTGAGCCAATAATTGAATTTCTTCGCTTTGATCAGCAATTGCAATCGTTAATAATTTTTGTCTTGATGGAGAATATGCTATTGATGATCTTGCTGCTTTAGGAGTAGAATAACCTAAAGCTTTTCCGGCAGCCACCCAACTTGAAGGCCTATACTGGTTCCAAATTTCTTTTGGAATAGTGTCTACGTTAGGATTCTCAATTGTTTTGGAAATTTCTTTTAGAGCTCGTTTTTGTCGTTCTTCTTTATCTCCAAAAAAACCTATTTCTTGAATGAATTTATATCTACATCCAGTTTGAACTTCTAATTCATATGAAATTTTATCGTTTATATGTTTAAGTCTTGTCTTGGATAAGATCCCAAATTTTAAAATCAAAGATTGTACTTGATTTATTAAAATTTTTGAACTTGAAGAATAGGAAATACTCCAATCATGCGATTTAGATTTATTTATCGATCCATCACAACTAAACAACCTATTTAAAAATAAGGATAATTGATTTTTAGGTAATTGAAAAATTAAGTCAGGTATTTCTCTAGATATCGCTAATTTACCATACATATTTAATGATTCAAAATATTTTCTCAAAGAATTTTTCTTATCAAACAAAACTCCTTTTTGATATTGTCCTTTTTCATTTCGTTTAATGTCGATTAATTTTAACTTTTGCGATAAATCTACAACCCGAAAACATCCTTCTTTAGAATGTTGTTTAACTTCTAGTTTTGAATCAAAAGATTTGATTGAATTGATGAATTCATTGGATATTTTTTTATCCATATTCGAAAATAACATAAATCCGTTTCTTAGATGTCCTTCGGTAATAAAATACGCTAATAATTTTATTGTATGTTCTGGTAATGTATCTTCTCCAAAAAAAGATGTGTGTCTCGGGGTTGCGATTCTAGAACCTATCTTCATTTTTTCAGCCGGAATCCAACCATTTATAGTTAATAATGGATGTTCAGGAGTCAGCTTTATTTCTTTTCCACTTCTAAGAGTGATCTTCATTATTTTGGGAACTGTTCTCTTAAAAAAATCGTTTTTAGGCGTAGTTTTTAATTTTAATTTTTCATCCAATGCAAGAATTTCATTATCATTATATTCTAATTGATTTATGGGAATTTCTCGCCCATCATTTAAAGTTATTAAAGTGTCTCCAGTCAAGCATTTGCCACTTCCTCTCTTGCCGCAAACAAAAACGACATGTGCCCCTGCTACATCTAAATAAATTTTATTTGAAAGGGCAGTTGTTTGACCCATGGTGATGTAATGTTTCCCTAATAGAACCGTTCCTTTTAAACCATATTTCTCTAAATCACTCTTACTTCGTCCCACAACTATTTCTTGCATGATTGGTTTAGTTTCTATTTATTTAAATAGTTTGCTTAAATATACTCTAAAAATGAATCAAATAGATAACTTTTAAAAAAGAAAGACATTTCATAATTTATATCGAAGTGAGACTATGAATCAAAATTATAAGTTTAAAATGTGAGGATGCAAAATGGTTAAAAAAACTAAAGAAAATAAAACTCCAATTTTGGAAAAAAAGGAAAAAAAGAGTTCTTTGAAAACAAAGAAAAAAGTTGCAAAAATAGTTCATAAATCTAAGGAAAAAACAAATGGTTGGATTTTTCCAGTGATCGTACTTGTTTTAATTTTAATTATTGGAGGAATATATTATTTCTATCCTGAAAGTAAAGAGTCTGATTTGGCTCTTGTTGAAGTTAATGGAGAAATAATTTATCAATCTCAATTAGATGAATTATGGAATTCTTTAGCTATCGATGTTAAAGCATACGTTACTAGGGATGTTGTTTTAGATGAATTAATTTCAAAAACATTACTTATGCAAAAAGTTAAAGAATATAATATATCTGTTACTGATGAAGAAGTTGCTGAATATATGGAATTTGAATTATCTCAAGCTAATCTGACTTTGGCTCAATTTGAAGAAATTTTAGTTGCTCAAGGAAGCAGTATTGAAGTTTTAGAGCAAATATATCGTGAGAAATTAGAATTTGCAAGTTTATTCGATAATTATGTTTTGATTGATTTAGAAGTTAGTGCTGAAGAAATTGAAGAATATTATCAAACAAATCAAGATGCATTTGTTAAAGATGAAAATGGAACTATTTTTGAACTTGATGAAATTGCATATGAAGGAACTGAAATAACTGTTTATGATGTTGTAGAAAGAGTATTGATGCAAGAAAAAGCTAAATCAGTTTATGATTCTTACGTTCTTGAGTTGAAAGAAACTTCGGAGATAAAATTCTTAGTTCCAATTACAGGAATTAATGACTTGTATGAAGAAACACTTTCAACGGGAGAAGAAGATTTGGCGGGTTTTGCTAATTGTTTAACTGAATCAGGGGCTAAATTTTATGGGGCTTATTGGTGTTCTCATTGTCAAGCTCAAAAAGAAGGTTTTGGAGAAAGTTCAGAATTAATTCCTTATGTTGAATGTGATCAAAATGGGCCTAATTCACAAGTTGAACTTTGTTCTGAAGTTGGAATAACTGGATTCCCTACATGGATTATAAATGGGGAAAAGTATATGGGCAAGCAAAGTCACGAAGATTTAGCTAAATTGACCGGATGCAAATTATAAGGCATTTAGAAGCGTTTTAATTATTTTTATTTTGTTGTCACTGAAAGGTTGTAAATCGATAGATTTATATACTGGATGTGTTTTATGATTATTGTTATGTAAATGGGTTCCGGTAGAGCGGGTTAAGTTAACCTTGGCTATGATCATTCGGGCACTCTTACGTACAACAGCCTAGCACGAGAGATACCTTGGGGAGTTAAAGACGTAAGTCGAACTAGGAGCTTAGGAGTTAGTGCATGGGCAACAATTCCTTCGGGAATAAATATTAAATTCATTGATCACAAATGCCGAATGGCGTTTAAAAACCATGTTAACGCATGGTAGGGGAAAAACCCTTAAAACAATATTTCAAAGCAAAAATGCATTAAAATATTGAAGTATAACAAAGTTATACACTTAGCATAGATTAAAATCACAAATTGACGAAAGTCATATCACACAACATTCATTTGTTGCGAAAAAAATGGACCAAAAAGTAAATTTAGAACTTGCTGATTAAGTATTGTTTGATACTTTGGACCAGATTAGATTGTGAATTTTTCTAAGCTATTAGTAAGCAATGATTTAAAGAAATAAATTTAAAAAATTGAAGTAAATAAAATGGCAAAAATAGCACAAATAAAGAAAATAAAATATTTTCAAACTTGTGCTTGATGTTTAAAATTTAAAGAGGTAAAATAAAATGGCAAAAATAGCACAAATTTCATCGAAATATATAATTCATTCAACTATTCAAATTGAAGGCGTTGTAGATAAACCTGACGTAATAGGGGCAATCTTCGGTCAAACTGAAGGTTTACTTGGCGAAGACTTAGAATTAAGAGAATTACAAAAGTCTGGGAGAATAGGACGTATTGAAGTTAATAGTGATGTAAAAAGTGGTAAAACAACAGGGGAAATAATTATTCCGAGTTCGTTAGATAAAGCGGAAACTGCAATAATTGCAGCAGCTTTAGAGATTATTCAAAGAATTGGTCCATGTAATGCAAAAATCGCAGTTACTAATATTGAAGATGTTAGAATATCAAAAAGAAAATTCGTTATTGATAGAGCAAAAGCTTTACTTAGAGAACTTATTGATGGAGTTATGCCTGATTCTCAAGAATTAGCTGATGAAGTTGCACATTCTGTTCGTGTAATGGAAATACGTGAGTATGGTAAAGAAAAACTTGCAGCAGGTCCTGCAATAGATGATTCTGATGAAATCATTGTTGTAGAAGGTAGAGCGGATGTTTTAAATCTTTTAAAATATGGTTTCAAAAATGCAATCGCTGTTGGTGGAACTGGAATTCCTAAAACTGTAATTGATTTATGTAGAGAAAAAACTGTAACTGTTTTCGTTGATGGAGACAGAGGTGGTGATTTAATTATTAAAGAATTAATTTCTTGCACTGAAATTGATTATGTAACTAAAGCGCCAGATGGTAAAGAAGTTGAAGAACTTCAGAAAAAAGAAATACATAAAGCATTACGTGCACGAATTAATGTTGAACAAGCTGTATTGGAACAAGCAGAACATGCTAACCGACCAACAAGTCATCAAAACAACATGAATTCTTTGAATTCAAGAACTCAAGTTAGTAATGATAAAAAACGACCTGTTACTACACCTACTCGAAGCGCTACTGGAACTACTGCAGTTCCAACTAAACCCGCTCCTGGAAATGGAAGACGTAATGGTCCATCTGATGTTGAGAAAGAAACTTTTAACAAAATGTTAGAGGATTTAATTGGATCACGTGGCGCATATATTTTGGATAAAAAATTAACTATACTAGGTAAAATTCCAGTTAGTGAATTAGAAAATACTATTAAAAGTTTAGCTAATACAATTTATGCTGTTGTTTTTGATGGTAATGTTGAAAAAAGTTTATTTGATGTTAGTGAAAAGAGCAATGTCACTTATTTAATTGGCATGGGTTCAAAAGTAACTGCAACTGGTAAAACTCAAATTTTAACTCCAGAAAGTTTACAGTAAATTATTTTTTTATTTTTCTTATTCTTTTGATTAATTAACTAAAAATCAATTCTGTATACTGTAATCAGATATTTGAGTGCAGATAAAAAAAGTGGGAGCATTGGGATTGTTACGAGTTTACGAGTAACTCGAAGAATCTTTGATTCTGAAGACCATGAGGAACAAAGAGACGAGTGGTACCAAAAATATTTTATTTTTGAGTATGTTCGAATCCCCTCAACTATAAAATACATCTCAGATAGAATTAAAAAAAGTGGGAGCATTGGGATTCGAACCCAAATCAGCCGGTATCTTCTATGAAGCGTAAGCTTCAACAGACTGAAACCCAATAATCATCGTTACAGATTTCTGCAACTCATCGCTCCAAAACTGGAGCCGGCTATTCTAGCCAGGTTATACTATGCCCCCAAAGAACATAATTTAATTAATAGAATATAAAAACAATTTATAAGCATTTAGTTTTTAGATTAATCTTTCTTTAAAATGCCATATTTATCCAAGATATCTTTATAATCAATAAAATCCTGTGAACGTCTAAATGATTCTATGTGTTCAGGAGGCAATTTACTTATCCATCTATGAAGTGATTTTAATACTTTTTTAGTTTCATCTTTTAATTCTGCGTCGGGAGAAGGGATATTTTGAGCAATTAAATCTTCATCGATGTCTTCTTCTGCAGATTTAGATTTTATACCAAATAATGATTTGAATAATCTTCGCAACAAACTATCTCTTTTTTCTTCTAATTCTTCAACAGCTTCATCCACAGTTTCAATCTCTTCTTCGATTTCAGTTATTTCTTCATCTGCATCATCGTAGTTTTCAAAATCATCATAAGAGTTCGATGTATTTGAATAGAATTTTTTAAAGATTATAGATAAAAAGGATTTTTTAGGTTTTGGACGAACCACATCATAAGTGTTGGATGTGTTTTTTTTGCCTTTTGATGTCGGAATCAAACTCTCAACTGCTTTGAAGAAAAAATTTGGAGTTTTCTTATCTAATCTCTTATTCAAATAAGAGTCAAAGTCTTTATTAAAATCAGATTTTTGCGCTATATAAACCACCTTTCTATATTGTTTTTATTGTGTTTGTATTTAAATACCTTTCGTTATGTGTTTTAAACATTACATGAATATTTTGAAGACATAATCTCAACTATGATTTGAGTCTATGAAAACCCAGGAGGGATTATTTTGAAGACATAATCTCAACTATGTCTAAATTTTTCAATATGTGGTCTTTTCCCACAGGTAATTTAGTTTTAACATCTATTGCTTTTATGAAATTTTTACCAAAATCGGTGTGTAATCTAAATGCAAAATCTAATGCTGTTGCTTTTGCAGGCATTAAAAAACAATCTGGAATAACATTTCCATCTTTATCTTCTAATTTTCCAACACCACCAGGATGTATTGCTTTATAATTTAATAAATCAAAAACAACTGAATTCAAAACTATTTGTATTCCTGTTCCTTCTTCGAAAATTTCCAAGATATTTTTTTTGATAAATTCTAATGCGTTTTTTTGGTTTTGAGATAAGTCTGTTGTTCCTTTAGTTGTTATTGTAAATTCTTTTTCTCCAGGAATATAATTAATTAAATCTTTTTTTGAAGCTTCTCTTAAAGCCAATTCTGCTTCTGCTGAACAAGGTATGATTTTATAATTCGGGAATTGTTCTTTAAGTTTTTTATAGTTTTCTTTTCCTATGGGATGATCGCATTTATTTGCGGCAATTAACATTGGTTTTGTTTTTATTCTTAATTCTCTTGCTAAGGAATACATTTGTTCTTCACTCCAATCTTTTGCAGCCAAAGTATCTAATTTTAATTTTCTTATCGCTTCTTGTGTTAAGTATTCGTCAACTCCTAATCCACTTAATTGTTTTCCTAGAGCTTTATGTATTTCCTTTCCTTCTTGTTGTATTGTTCTTGCAAATTTTTCCCAACCTTTAGTCATTATTTCTAAATACCAATAATCTAATTCTACTTCTAAAAATTTTATATCGTTTGCAGGATCGTAACTTCCAGTTTCAACAACTTCTCCTTTTTGATTTACTGAACCACTTGCATCAATTACATGTATTAACGCATCTGCTTGGTTTAAATCGTTTAGAAATTGTGCCCCCATACCTTCTCCTTTATGTGCGTCTGGAACTAATCCTGCTACGTCTAATAGGTCGACTGCTACGAATCGATATTTTCCTTGAACATAACCTATTCGAGGATTTGCTACTTTTCCAAATTCTCTTGCTACATCGTCTATTTTAACAAAACCTACTGCGTGATTTGGTTTTATTGTTGTGAATGGATAATTTGCTATTTCTACTTCTGCTAAAGTTGCTGCTTTGAAAAATGTGCTTTTACCTACACTTGGTTTACCAACGATTCCTATTATCATATTGATATTAAAAAAGAAGAGTCATTTATAAATTTCACCTATGTTTGTACTTTAAAGTGGAAAAGTTACTTTTTTATAGTTGTTGGTTTATCTTATTTTATGAATCCTTTTTTTGCTTCAAAGCCGGAAAAATTAGCTCAAATTGTTGGTCAAGATGAAGCGCTAAATGAAATAAATACGTTTTTGTCTAATTTTAAATCTGGGAAAGGTTTATTTTTATATGGTCCTTATGGTGTAGGTAAAACTTCCTCAATTTATGCTTTTGCAAAAGAACATAATATTGAATTGCTTGAACTTAATGCTAGTGATTCTCGTAATCAAGGACAGATTGAAGAATTTTTATCTAATGTAACGGGTCAAATGAGTTTGTTTAATCCTAAAAAGATAATTTTGTTGGATGAGGTAGATGGTCTTTCTGGTATGAAGGATAGAGGTGCTGCTTCTGTAATTGCAAAGTATATTGAAAAATCTAAATTTCCGATTGTTGTAACAGGTTTAAATGTTTTTGATAGTAAACTTTCGCCTGTAAAAAAGGTTTGTAAACTAGTTGAATTTTCTCTTTTGGATTCTAAAAGTGTTGAAATTATTTTAGGAAATGTTTTGAAAAAAGAAAATTTGAAGTTAGATGAAAAAATAGTTAAAAAAATATCTTTAGAGTGTGGCGGGGATGCTAGAGCTGCGTTGAATGATTTGTTTTGTTTTGTTTTGTCTGAATCTAAATTAGAGGATGTAGAAGTTTCTGAAAGAAGAAGAACTCCTTCTATGAATGATGCATTAATACGTGTTTTTAAGTCTACAAATAAAGATATTTTTAGAGGGGCTTATGATGACATTGATGAGGATTTGGATAAAATCTTTTTGTGGTTAGATGAGAATCTGCCTAGAGAATATTTGGAGATTGAAGATCTAGAGAATGGTTTTGAAAATTTGGCGTTGGCAAATAGATTTTTTGGTAGAATTAATAGGTGGCAATATTACCGATTCTATGTTTATTGTTATGAGTTATTGAGTGCGGGAATTGCTTTGGCTAAAAAAGTTAAATATTCTGTACCACCAAAATATAAAGAACCGACTAGAATTCTACGTTATTGGCAAGCTAATATGTCTTTTGCTAAGCGTAAAGTTATTGTTGAAAAGATTGCTGCGAAGATGCATGTTTCTTATAAGAAGGCTTTAAAGTTAATTTATCCTGATCTTTTGAATGCGTTGGTTAATGATAAGAGATTAGTTGAAGAGCTTGATTTGAGTGATGATGAGATTTCTTGGTTGAAGAAAAAATTAAATTAAATATTTTTGAAATATTCTTCTGAAATTTGAATTTTAACGCCTACACCCGAACAAACTATTATAACTGCTTTTGAGGCCGTAGTCACTGCCAGCAGCGCAATCGTAGCCAACAGAGCCCAAACACACAAGCCTCATTCCTTCAAAATTTCCAGGAAAGAATCCTAAAACTTCTTCCATATTTGTGTTTTTGTAATCTTTAACAAAATCCATATATTCTTTAGCTAATTTAGAATCATCTTGACAAAATTTTTCAATTAATTCTTCCCTTTTAGCAACGTTACTATGTGCATTATTTTTTAATTCTTCAACTAATTTTTTTGATAAAGTATGAGTTCCTTTAGATTCTTTTATTCTATTGTATATTTCTTCATCAACTGGTAAAGACCAAGAACCATTTAAATTTGTATTTGGATTTAAACCACTTACTAATTCTTTAACAAAAGCTAAATCTGGATTTTCTAAATCATAAATAAGAGTTTGTTCTCCATTAAAACTGAATATTGGATTTCCAGGTAAACCAAAACCGTTACCAACAAGTAAATTTCTATCGTTTGCATCAGAGTTGTATTGTTTTAATCTTCCTTGGATTAAATCTTTATAATTACCAAATTTCATATCTGATTCAACTAATTCCGGTATTAAAGCAATTATGTTGCTTCCATCTCTAAATGAAGCATATTTTGAATTTCCATTTGCATCTTTTGTAAAATTTAAATCTGATTTCATTTTAATTTATCGTTTTTTAGTTTTAGAAGATTTTGCTTTAAGCAGTTTTGCTTTTTGTTTTTCTTTCATCGCTTTTAATTTTTCCTTTTCTATTCTCTTTTCTTCTGCTTTTCTTTTTCTTTCTATTTCTTGTATTTCTGCTTTAGTTAATTTTCTATATGCAGTTCCAAAGAAAACAAATGCTAGGAAAATAATTAATAAAATCCAATTCATGTATGGGCAATATGCTTTGTATAACTCATTGTATGTTTGATATGTTTTAGTTTCATATACATGTAATATTATTTCTGTACTTTCTGCTTTTTCACCATAGGAATCTTCTGCAGATAATGTGAATGTTATGTTTCCTACGAAAGTTTCTTCTGGGATTAATGTTAAGATTGTTTCATTGAACTCATAATTTACTTCGTCCTCATTGTCTATGAATTCAACATTGTATTCAACTATATCTCCATCTTCATCATAAAAGTAATCGGCCATATCTAATGTTTCTATTTTGTTTTGATATGTGTGTATTGTATCTTGTGAATCCCATTTTAATGGGAGGTTGAATGGGATTGAAAAAATACTTACTACTAGAATTGCCCAAATAACTATTGCTGCGATTGAGAAAAGAAGTAATGGTTTTTTTGGTTTGAATTTGAAATCATTTTTTCTTTTGAAGATTAATTTAAAGATTAAATAAATTAAAGCAATTAGTGTTAAAATAGATAATGAATATAACATTAATGTGCATGTTGATAATGAATATATGTAATCTACAAAGTATTTGAAAAAAGAGTAATCTACAAATCGTATCTCCATGGAATTTGAAAATACTGTATTTGTTGCTTCATGCGTAATTAATAATGTTGGCCAAATAGCCACACCTATTCTTGAACCGTTGTTATTTTCATCTAGATAATTTTGTAATTCTTCTTGGTCGATTGTTACATCTATGTATGCTTTATCACTCCAGTTTAATGAAAGTGTTGATTGAGTTAAATGTAAGAATTCAGGTGCATCAATTAAATCTAATCTATATTCTCCATCTCTTAATCCTTTGTTTTGGATGATTAATTGGAATGAATTTTCTTCCGGATTTAATTTAATGTTGTTGTTTTTAGAAACTACATTATAGCATTTATTAGTGTCGTATATATTTAATGTTACCCAATCGGATGTTTGGAATTGAGTGTTATGATATAATGCGACTTCTACATCTATTTTTGAATTTTCATTAGTTATGTTATTAAAATTTATTGATGTGTTGGTTTCTATTCCGTTTGCTTCTAAAAATACGTTTTCTGATTCTAATGATCCAAAGTTAGGTCCATTAGCATATACTAAGCCAATCGTTGTATCTTCGGTTCCTTTGTTTTTAACATTTATTATCTGTGTGAAATCATCTCCACCACATAAATGAATTTTATTTTGGGGAATGTTTAATTCGAAATCGTAACAATTTTTAACTTCTAAAGGAATGTTTGTTGTTTTTTCTATTTCTCCGTTAAGAGATTTTGTAATTATTTCTATGTTGTATGTTCCTATTTGTTTTTTAGTTGCATTAATTTTTATTGGAATTAACGTTTTTGAGTTTTCGGACAATATTATTGAGTTTGCAACTCCTTCGCCTTCAACTTCAGGAAAATCAAAAGTTACGAATTTTGGAGCATCTATTTTGAATATATATTCGTTTGAAAATGAATTGTAGTTTTCGATATTTAATTTTGCTTCTGTTGTATATTCTGCGCAAGCATTAATTGATTCTGGTTGAGAGTATACTTCAAAAGGATAATTTCTTTCTATACTTATTGGTTTTGCGAATTGGATTATTTTTCCAGATTTTCTTGAAGTGATTTCTAAATCCAAACTATAATTTCCATATATATTACAAGGTGTGTTTAATTCAAGTTCTATGTTTGCAACACCTTTTGAAGATAATGAAAAACTTGGGTAATCTGTGAAAACATATTCTTTTAATTTTCCTTTTGCATATATATCGTAGATTTCATCATATGTGCCTGTATTGACAATTTGTAAATCTAAAATTTGTTTTTCGCAAGGAGATATTGATATTGGACTTTCATTGAAAGAGGACATCAAATTTTGACAATTTTTAAAGTTTAATTTTTGTTCGACTAATTTTAATTCTCCAAATATCGAACTTATTTTTAATTCTAATTTGTCTGAAAAGAATTTATCACAAGGTACAGAATATGAAATGAATATTTGTTTTGATTCTGCAGGCATCAATGTTAATTCATTTTGTGAAATGAAAACATAATTTAAGTTTGTTTCAAAATTATATTTAGATGGATAATTTCCATTATTTTTTATAACAAAATAAGATATTGTTGGTGTGCATTTACATAGATTTAATTCTGTTGATTCTAAACCTATTTGAAATTGTTCTGAACCCTCTAAGAAAATTACATCTATGTTTGGGCTATTAACTAGAATTTCTGCATTAACTAAAGAAGGTAAGAGAAATAAAAGCAAAGATATTAATCCAATGTATGATGTTAGTTTTCCTTTCATGTTCATAACCTTCGTTAATAAAATAAAAAATGTGGATTTCTCCACACATTAAATCCCTCATAGGGATGTGAACTCGGATGCAACGATACGTTTGCGTTTAATAAAAATAAAATAAAATAAAAAAACTTAGTAGTAAGTTTTGTCTTCGTCTTCTTCTTCATCATTTGATCCTTTTAATTTGTTGAAACCAACAACAAGGCCGATTATGATTAAGATTATTACTAATACAATTAAACTAACTTCTAATACTTTTTTAAGACCACTCCAGTCGCTTCCATTTTCAGCGATGTTAGCTGTTAAAGAAATTTGTTCTTGTTCAGCACCATCATTTACTGTTAATTGGAAAACTTTTTCTCCTGAAACATCTTCATTTGCACTAACATACAAGAATGCTGTTACAGTTTGTCCTGCTGGAACAACTACAGTTGATGCTGGATCAAATCTTGCAGTTCCCCATGCGTCCATTCCTTGAACAGTTAATTGGTATGCTTTTGCATCTTTACCCATGTTTGTAATCATAATTGGGTAAGCTGTTCCTGAAGTTCCTGCTGCGATAGTTTGTGTACTTGGAACTGTGATCATACTTTTACTTGAAGATGATGCACTAGTTGCAGTTTCACTTGCTAAAACAGTTATTGTATCTTTATATGTTGTTGATTCATACTCATCAAATTTTAGAGTGTAAATAACTTCATATACTCCTGGAACTGTATTTTCAGGTATTCTTAGTATTAGATTTTCGAAAGTTTCTTTTTCGTCTGCTTCTAATTCATCAAGAGTTTCAACATCTTGTAAATTTAAAGCTGGAATTCTTGCTATTACAGTAACGTCATCTAAATTTTCGTCACCATAGTTTTTAACTTTAACAGTAACTTTAGTTCCTCTTCCAGCCATAACTGAAGAAGGACTCATATATGCTTCTGTAATCATAACAGCTGCGTCATCGTCAACACCACGGATGTCTAATCTGTATGTTAAACTATATGCTGCCATGTTATCTGCATAAACTGTTAAATGTAATAACATATCATCTTCTGCATCCATTCTAACTGGAATTTGAACACTTAAATCTTTAACTGCTGTAGTTCCGTATTGTAGATTGAATGTTTTTGTCATGTCTTGAACTGAATCATCATACTGACTATACTTGTAAACAAGTAAAGATTGTATTTGAACATTCTCAACATAATTGTCTTCTCCTAAAATTTCCTCAGGAGCAACTACTTTAACTTCTAAATCTAAAGTTTCGCCTCGACGAACTTCGATTCTTTCATTGTCTTCTACTTTGTGACCGTTAATTTCAACATAAGCAACACCTAAGTTAACTACATCTGCTGAAGCAACAATGCCACCGAATAAAGACATCATCAATATTGTTAGTGCCAAAGCACTCATTAATTTTTTTCCAAACATTTTTTTAACCCCCATATATATGGTTTATTTTTTTGTATCGTTTGTACAACTTTCGTTGCACCGAGAGGAATGTGATTTTTTCCCCACCTTTAAGCAACACAAACAGAACATCATTTATAAATGTTTCGTTTCGTTACTATTTAGGAGTAGAAACTAAGTTTCTACCCCTCTACAACTTCCATGTATCCTATTTTAATCCGTCTAATGTGGTCATCTGAAAAACCAATTAATGGATAGTATACGTTTGGTTGTATATCATAAGGCAAATAGCCATTGATTGTGTATTCTTGTCTTTCTCCTTCATCTAAATCGTGTGCAGATGAAGTAAATTTAACTCCAAATTCTGGAAGATAGAATGACATTCTAACTCCTTCTAATTCTTTGTCTGCAACATTCTCAATTACTGCTCGAATTTGGAAATCTTCGCCAACTCCAACTTTAGCATCATCGAAGCCATATAAGTTGAAAGAGATTACTTTTATTCCTGATTCTAAATCTAAAAATCCTTCTACTAATTGAGGGATTGCTTCAGATATTGAGATTCTATGTGTTGCTGTATTTTGTAATCCTCTATCATCTACAACTGTTAAAGTTATAGTGTAATTTCCTGTTTCTTCGAATGTATGTGGAAGGATTGCACCATTATTCCAGTTATCAACTATAGCTAAATTATCTTGATCTGTAATTGACCAAATGTAATTTACTATTTGATGTCCTGTAGCGGTGAATGAATCTGAACCACTGAATTGAACTTTATATCCAACCGTAGATGTTTCAGGACCTCTAATTAAGGCTACTGGATCAGTTAATATTGAACCATTGATTACAGTTACTTGAACTGAATCTGTGTCTTCATAACCAAATTTATCTTTTATCCATAATGTAATTAAATATGTTCCTTCTGATTTGAATTGGTATTCAACATCACAATGTAATGTTTCTGATTTTATTCCATTTACATTCCATTTACAAGATTCGATGCTATCATATGAGCCATCTGCACCAGTTGATTGGTAACCATCAAATCTAACTCTTTGATTAACTTGATATGGATCTTCAGGATAATTTATTCTTGCGTTTGCTGCTCCGTCTAAAATATTGAAAATTTCTGTATCGAAAGCAGGATTATAATTATCTTTGGTTGCAATAGCTTGAACTTCATATGAATTTCCTGGAACATATCCGTTAATAAATAATATTTCTCTACTAAATAAAGCAACTCCTGTTTCATCTGTAGTTGTTTGCACATATGTAGTTGGATCTTCAGTATTGTTTATTGAAAGTTGAACTAATGCTTTAACTACTGGAATTTCTGCTTTATATGGAATTAATCCTAAAAACTTTTTTGTTGTTGTTTCGGTAACTGTTGCTTTACATGCTAATTCTTCATTTATGTGTATTGAATCAGCACAATCTAAAACTAAATTCATATCTTTATAATTTGGATTTGTTTCTAAGAATGTTACTGTAACGTATTGTACATCTCCATTGTAACCTGCTTTATCTGCTGAAATTCTTACATTATAATCTCCTTCACCAGATATGAAATCTGCAACATAATTAACAAAATAATTTGTTGAATATTGTGTTTCTCCTAAAGAATATGCATTAATACTAAATTGAACTTGAGCATCTGATACAATTACATTACTATCATCAACTACAACTGCAGTACACATTGCTTCTTCTCCAAAATAAACTGGTGAGTCGCAATATACTGAGGTTATATGTAATGATGATGTTGGTATTGTTGAATAAACTTCAAATGTTTCTGTTGCACTTCCTGAATTGTAATTTATTTTTGTTGCAGTAAAAATTGCGTTATATGTTCCATCTGCAAAAAAATCAGTAATCACATAATTTATTTGACAATAACCTAATGTGTTTGTAATACATGTGTTTTCAGCATATTGAAATTCAACTAAAGCTCCTTCAATGTTATTGTTGGAATCATCTTCTACATATATATCGCAAGTTAATGTTTCTCCACGTTGAACTGCGTCTTGACAATTTACATCAACTATTAAATTTGGTAAAGTTACATCTCTTGGATCTATTGTAAAATATTTTACATCCGTATCTTGACTATCTAAAACTCCATTTTTGTGAGCATAACCTTTGATGGTTAAACTATAATCTCCTTCAGGAATGTCAAAAACATCTCCTGCATATGTGAAGCTTGTTGTAGGAATTTTAATTGGGTAAACAAATAATAAATCTAAAATGTTGTTGTTTTCATAAACTGGAACCATCATAACGTCTAAATTTAAGTCTCCTAAAGTCACTGTAGTTATTGGTTGTCCATCAGTTCTTCTTAATTCAACAATTGTTTTTAAGTAGTCTGCTCCGTGATTTGATAATCTTGCAGTTATTTCTACTATGTCTCCTTGTTGAATATTTGGCGCAACTCCTGCTGGCCAAATTAAATCTGCATCAACTAAATTTTCAGCCATTACTGGTGATAAAACTAATAATGATAAAAGCAAAATTGAAAACAATAATTTGTTTAATTTCATTTTATTACCTCACTTAATTTAAGTTGTTTTTTTCAACTTTGGATTCTAAAGCTTCTTTTGCTTTCTTTTCTTTTCCTGCTGGATATAATGCTTTATTTAACAAATATACAGGTATTGTTGCTTCAAAACCAGGTTTTAAATTTCCATTTATAGCTGCGCCTTCTTCATTTCTTAAGTTAAATCCGAATCCCCAACCATTATAATGTCCCATTAAATGTAATGAACCAGTCATGTAATGATTTGCTTCAGTTGATTTATCTAATAATTCTCTAACAGGATCTCCTGTGTAAATTATTTCTCCAGTTAATGGATTTCTATCTTGAATTTCATCAACAGAATATTTTGCTTTGGATCTTTGCTCTGATAAAGGTGTAACTGAATATCCTAATTCAAAATTAAATCCTTCATTTTTACCAAATGAAACTCCAATATATGCAGTTGGATTATTGTCTTCAGTTCTGAAATTTTTTTGAAACAAATCATAATTACTATGTGTTCTTTCAACCCATGAATCATTTATTCCAACTATTTCTGTTTCAGTCAAAGGTGTTGAAGAAAAACTACTAGAATGATCTTCTGCGCCATTGTAAGTATAACCTAAACCACCTTTAACATCTATCCATTTACCTAATGAGAAAAGAGGTAGTTTCGCCATTACTGTGTTTAAATCTTTGGAATGTACATAAGATAATGTTGAATTGTTAACAACGTTATTAAAAAAATTGTAATTACTTGCTTGTGTTGAATCTAAAGGAGTTAATTCTGAAGCAATTTGAGTTTTAATTTCTAATTGTTCAATTTCTTTATTTAGGGAATCTAAATCGGATTTTTGTTTTGCAGTTAAGCTATCTAATTCATTTTTAGATTTTTCTAACGCATCTTTATCTTTTTTAGATCGTTCATACACCCCATAAATATTATCTAATTCGTATTTATTGAAATTTTTATTTATGGGATCTTGATTAACTTTAGATGTATCTGGTTCCACATTTTCTAATTTTGCGGAAATATATGTTCCGTGTGGTGAATAAACAATTTCGTTTGCGTTGATTGAACCTCTATTTAATTCTTCTGCGTTAACTAGTTTTTTACTACATGCTGTTGTAGATAAAACTCCTGCAATTGTAGCAGGCAATACAACATATTTTATGAATTTATTCATTTTTACTTTCCCCCATTTGATTTGTAAATTTTTGTATTTGGATTTAATTTTAAATTCAATCCTTTCAAATTTATTTGATTTTTATAGACGTCTCCTTTTTTATTTCTGTAAAGGCTTTTCCAATAATTAAGAGAATCGTTCATTGCTTCGTTGGATGTCGGCACGAAAACGGTGTCTACTGCCCAGTCTTCAAAGTCTCCTGTGTAGTCTCCATCGTCGTTTTTCCAAACAGTGTATCTTCGGTTTTGTCCGTCTTTGCCTGGGACTTCAACTTTTAATGTGTCTGTTTTGGTTTTTGATTTTATATTTTTCCAATAAGCTAATTGTCCTTCTAAATTATTGATTTTTTTCTCATCTTCAGGATCTTTTTTTGCGACGTAAACTGTGTCTACTGTCAAATCTTCAAAGTCTCCTGTGTAGTCTCCATCGTCGTTTTTCCAAACAGTGTATCTTCGGTTTTGTCCGTCTTTGCCTGGGACTTCAACTTTTAATGTGTCTGGAATTAAACCTTCCAATTGTCCTTGATATTCATTGTTTCCAGTTAAGAAAATATTTCTAACATACATCCATTTTCCGTTTTTTCCTGGAACTTTTATTTTTTTAGGAATAATTGTTTTAATATTTTGTCCGATTTGTTTTTCCAAATCTGCAATTCGTTTTTTATCTTGTTCGTTGGATGTCGGCACGAAAACGGTGTCTACTGCCCAGTCTTCAAAGTCTCCTGTGTAGTCTCCATCGTCGTTTTTCCAAACAGTGTATCTTCGGTTTTGTCCATCTTTGCCGGGGAC
>JAQUYS010000012.1 GCA_028691765.1 Candidatus Nanoarchaeia archaeon
TAAGCATAGCAACATTACCTTCACGCTTATCCATAACAACAAGACCAAATAAAATCTTGTCTTCAATCATATCTCTTAAAGGTTCTAAAACAAATTCTTTATCACAACGATACAAGTTTTGATTTAACGGAACAGGTGGTTCAAAACTCCAAACCCTGTAATCTTGTTGCCCATCTCGTTCAGCAGCATTGCCTGAAAAAACCATCAAACCATTTGCAGGATTTTTTTTAAATCCTCTCAAAAATTGAACCATTTTCTCAAGTGAAGCAAGAACATTATCTCTGGTACCTTTACTTTTAATATTTGTTGCAGTACCTTGTTCTTGTTGCAACTGAAAAATTTTAGCATTAATGTCATAACCCGCAGGAATAAAAACAGTAATTAATTCAGTATGATGACCTCTAATAGATTCAAGCTCTTTCAACATATGTTTAATGTGATACTTGTCCTTTGCACTTATTTTTTTGAAAGGTTCATTTTCAGCCATATTTAACAGCAATCTACACCCATTTATAAATAATTCAGTTGTATTTATAAATAAAGAACTTCCTCAAAATATAATGGTTGCAGATTTTCAAACAATTTTAAACGAATTATTAAACTCCAAAGAATTTAAAGAATTTAATAAAAAAAATAATTCTTATTACTTGGCACACGGATTCGTACAATTAAATAAAGATTTAACTGAAAAATCATCTTGGCAAATAGGATTCTATTCCAAAGAAAAAGATAATTTAGCAGTATTCGAAACCAAACCAATAAAATTAATAGATTTCGAAGAAGCATTCAAAAAAGAAGGACACATAGACAAACTAAATTTAACCCCTGATTTCAAAACAACAAAACAAATACTAACTCTCCTAAAAGAACACATAACTAAAAAATATTCCTCACAAAGTCCAAACTCATATCTAATGATTGTGCAAGTAATTGATGGAAAAGAAGTATACAATGTAACAACAATAACTGAAGCATTCTCCATGATAAACACAAGATTTGATGCCAAAATAGGAGAAATAGTTCTAGATGAAATACGTTCAATTTTGGATTTAAGAAACGGAAACTAATTTAACTTATCTAAATCAATAACTAATCCAAAAGGACCAGGATTAATCAACAAACTTTTACCAATAACATCTTGATGACCTTCACATTCATGTATGTGCCCAGCAAGAACTAACAAAGGCTGTTTTTTCTCAATGAATTTTCTCGTAGATTTGTTTCCAGAATGATGACCTTCAACAGGTAAATCCAACAAAGTTCCATAAGGAGGACCATGCAATAAAAGAACACATTTATCTGAAATATTTTCCTTATTTATCCATCTAGTAAAACCTTCATCAGAAGAACTAAAACCATCACCACCATAACAAATAAATTCATATCCCTTTTTCTTAAAAATACTTTTGTGACCATATGTAACATTTTTTAATTCAGAACAAAAAAAATCTATATGTTCAAAACATTCATGATTGCCATGCAAAATTAAAACGGGAACAGGAAAATCATTCAAAACTTGAAGCAAAAATTCAAGATCATGTTCAAAATAAGTTAAATCACCTAAACAAATAGCCAAATCAACACCAGAACATTTACTCCGAACCTCTTCAAGAGCAAAAAAATCACCATGAATATCCCCAAAAGCTAAAATTTTCATCCTAACACCTAATAAGTTAAACGATTCAAATCTCTTAAGTATTCTAAAAGATTAAGTATTATTTGTCTTTTATCTCGTCCATTGTCTTTGAAATTTTTTTCAAATTCAATTCGACATTCTTTTATTTTTTGCGAAATATTGTCTGCACAATGAACATCATTTTTATAGAAGCATTTCATTATTTCTTCATACATTTCTCTTATTCTTTCAACATACCCAGCAACGTCTTTACAATTGCCATGCTTAAGAAGAATATTCTCAGAAACATATTTGATTTGATTTGAAATTTTTTCAAGATTTTTTATGGACTCCCAGTTTTTCAAATTATCCAAAGGATTCTCTGATTCCTTAGTAGCAGGATTTTTCAAACGCTCAAAAATAACTCTATAAAGCATACGTTTAATCTTATCAATATTTTCTTCTCTTTGCAAAATCGTAACAATCAATTCATCCATGTCTTTGCCTTCAGATTCAAAACATTCTTTCAAATCCAACAACATAGAACGAATAGTATTATCGATCCTACGAATAAATGAGTGAACATCAACTTCAGCACTATCAATATACGTTTTAGCAAGGATCTTAGAACCTGTGTGTTCAACAATTTCCAAAGCAACATATTTTTTCAACAATTGAATTATTTTATTAGAATGTTTTTTTAATTCCACACCCGAAAAAACAATCATAGTTGCACCATGAACATAAGCTCCAAATAAATTCCTTTCAATAGTTGTTTCATTTATACCCTTATCAATATTAATGACTACTTCCATCTTTTCAGCTTTAGGTTGACTAATCACAGAATTTAAAATAAGTTTATTCCCTTCAGTTTCCAAATAAATAGGATCTCCTTTAGATAAACCATTTAAATCAAGCCATTTCTTAGGCAAAGATATAACATGGGAATTACCACCAAAAAGTATGAGTTTTCTTACATCCATGCCTTTTAAAGAATACTATATACTTTATATATTTTATGGTAGTAAAACATATATAATTCATTCCCCCAATATTAACGGGGTGGTAAGTATGTTTGCAGATGAGTTATTATTTAATGAAGAAAGTATAGGAGAAATAAAAAAATACAAACGCGAAATAGAAGACCAATTAGAGGATGACGAATTAAGTTTTGAAGAAGCATCATTCTTAATGGGTTACAACGATTTTTCTTAAATTAAAAAGGATTTCATTTAGACAGAAATCCTTCTTTTTGTAATTCTTCCGCTACAAATATGACTTTTTGTTCAGTAGGAGAAAATCTCTTCTCAACATCCTCCACAAAATTCTTCACATCACACACATTTTCAAAAATTCCATCCACAGAATAATCATAATCATTACTCAAAAGATAAACCGAATTAATCTGAGGATGATTTGAAAAAAAAGATCTCGCAACATCTTTGTGCATCATAGAGAACTTAAAAAACATCTGTGCTCTAGCATTATAACCTAACTTTGAAAAATTTAAAAGACTAGCATGACGTATAATCATACTTTTCTCATAATTTCTCAACCTATCAAACAATGTCGAAACAGGAATCTTTGTCTTTCTACTTAATTGAGTTAATGTTTGCCTAGCATCATTTCTCAAATACTTTAAAATCTCTAAATCTTTTGGTGTTAACCTCACATCCATAATTTCACTCCAGGTAACTTGTACCTATACGGAATTTAGATTTAAACAAATATAGATTGAATCCTTAAGGACTATAAGGTACTATAAGAATGGTGCATCGGCCGGGATTCGAACCCGAATCACAGGCTGTCTTTGTGAAATAGTTGCAATTAAGCCCTATATTCACGTGGAAGGCCCGTATCCTAGCCGTTAGACTACCGATGCGTATTTATGAGAACATCAGTTTGTTTTATAAATATTACTACTAAAATAAAGAGGAAATTTAATAAATAAAAGGAATCTGTTAACCCACATGAGTAAAAATGAATATATATTTGTTGTAGTAGCCCACTCAGATGATCAAATATTTGGACCTGGAGGAACACTCATAAAATATGCTTCCGAAGGTAAAAAAATAAAAACCATAATATTTTCTTACGGAGTTTTAGCAAATCCACATTATAAAAAAGATGTAATACGAAAAATAAGATATGATGAATCAACGGAAGCAGATAAATTCATAGGTGGAGATGGAACTATTTTCTTTGATATGAATGAAGGAAAGTTTGAAAAAGAATTTTACAAAAAAAAATATGACCAAGAATTAAAAAACTTAATCTTAAAATACAAACCACAAAAAATATTCACACACGCAACAGATGATAACCTTCCTGACCACAAAATAGTTAGCAAACTAGTGCTAGAAACATATGACAAACTGTCTAAAGAACAAAAATTCAAAACAAACATATACACATTTGGCGTTTGGAGATTCTTCAAACTAAAACAAAGAAACAGCCCAAGATTAGTAGTTGACATATCTGAAACATTCGATAAAAAAATTGAAGCTTTAAAAATATTCAAAAGTCAATTAAATTCCATGATTTCATTAAAATGGAGCGTATACATCAAAGCATTTTCAGCAGGATTTAAACACAATATGAGCTTAGCGGAGGAATTTTATAAATTAAGATGACATCCGAAAATTTACCAAATCTTTTAATTGCGACAGATAACTTTCTTCCACGAAGAGACGGCATAACTAGATTTCTATCCACAGTTCTACCTCATCTAAGTAAAAACTTCAACATAACTATAATTTGTCCAGATTATGGTGCTGAAAGCATAACTATGGAAAATATAACTTTCGTAAAAATACCTATGACGAATAATCTAATAGGTGATTTCAAACCATCCACATTTCAATGGAGAAAAATAAAAAAAACAATACCCAAAGCAGACATAATATTCACACAAACCATAGGACCTATAGGAGCAATAGCATTATATCTAGGTTACAAAAAAAACAAAAAAGTAATCGCATTCACACATTCAATAGAATGGCAATTAATTTCACAATCAATACAAAGTTTCATACTTAAGAAATTACTTTCACCAATAACAAAATGGTTCACAAAATTTTTATACAATCGTTGTTCATATTTGATAGTTCCTTCAGAAAGAATTGCCGATTTTCTTTCATGGGAAAATATAAGCACAGGTAAAAAAGTAATTCACCTAGGCGTAGATACCAAAAAATTCATACCATATTATGAAAACGAAAAAAGAAATTTAATTCGTGAAACATACGGAATTTTAGAAAACGAAATAGTAATCGGTTATCATGGAAGAATTTCTCATGAAAAAGATTTAAAAACCTTGGTTCGAGCATACATAGTATTAAGAAAAAAAATTCCTAACGCAAAATTATTAATCGTTGGAAGCGGAATACAAAGCATAGTTGAATCACTTATGAAACAAACAGGAGTAATTTATGTTCCAGAAGTAAGCAATGTTGAAAACTTCGTTTCTGCAATGGATATATATTGTTTACCCTCATTAACTGAAACAACATCCTTATCAACATTAGAAGCCATGAGCTGTTCATTACCCGTAGTTTCAACAGGAGCAGGATTCATCAAAGATTACATTTTAAACGGAAAAAATGGATATTTATTTACAAAAAAAGATTCATTCGATTTAGCAAAAAAGTTAGAAAAATTATGTAAAAATAAAGATTTAAGAATTGAATTTGGAAAAACCTCAAGACAAATTGCCGAAAAACAATTCCAATGGGAAGCTACGGAAAAAAAATTAACTGAATTCCTAATATCTCAAGTGCCAAAATGAAAAGAAAAATAATCAAATTAGCAGAAAAAACATTGGTAATTTCACTTCCAACAGAATGGATAGAATTAAATTCATTGGAAAAAGGAGATGAAATCGAACTGACTTATCTCGACGATAAACTTCTACTCTCACCATTAAAATCAAAACAACAATTAAAAACAACAAATCTAGACATAAAAGATTTATCTGAGCGAGTTTTAAGATGGACAATATCTGCATTGCACAAACAAGGATTCGATGAGATAAATATATTCAATTACACTGAAGAACAAGTAAAAATAATTGAAGATCTAATAACAAACCTATTTATAGGATTTATAATAAAAGAAAAAACAAACCTAAAATTAATTGTTGGTCAAATAGCAATAACGGATGCAAGTGAATTTGAAGCAACTCTAAGAAGAGCATTTAGACAAATAGTAAATATGGTGAATGAATTACAAACATCATTAAAAACCAACAACACAGCCTCTTTAACTAAACAACTAGAGTTAGAACATGAAAACAACAAACTAACAAATTTCTGCGAACGATTATTAAATAAAACCTTAAAAGAAAAAGAAAAAGGACATTTTTGGTATATTATTGCATGGAATTTGGAGAAAATAGCAGACATATTCAAATACATAGCACAAGAATACAAAATTGCACCTAAATTAAACCAAGAACAAGTAAAAATAATTTCAGAAATAAATCAATATGTCGAAAGTTATTATACCTTCTTTTATAATTTTTCATTTAACAAATTAATCGAACTAGATGAACAAAAAAAGAAACTACTCTTAAATCTAAGACAAGAAATGATTTCAGATAACAAAGACACAATCATATTAATGCATCACCTAAGCAATTTATTAACATCTATATCTGATTTATCCTCATCTACAATTGCATTAAGGGCAAGAACAGATAGTTTACAGAAGCAGTAATTTTTTAAACCCATAAAAATCCCATAAAACAATGGAGTTTAATCAAGACGGTTCTTTAAAAACAACTAAAATTTCAATACCTGATCACATATCGGTATTAAATTTAATAGATGAATTAGAATTTGGAGTTGGAAAAAAACTACTCATAGAAATATTAAAAGGAGAACTAAACACCAAAATAAAGAAACACGGTTTTCAACAAAAAATTTATCACGGTTGTTTTGCAAGATTTGAAGCAGATCAAATAAGCTTATTTCTAGACCACCTTTCTTTTTGCGATTTAATAACAACAAAAAAAGAAAAAGGACTATATCAAATAATACAATTAACTCCTAAAGGAAAAACTGAAATTCAAACAAGAGAATTAGACTACAACCTAGAAAATCTTGACAAGGATAAAAACAAAAAATTATTTCCAGAAACAAAAATAACCGAACAAGATAAACAATTATTTAAAGAATTTGATTTTTTTCTAAATAAATTTACAGAACAACAAAAAAAAGCAATAATAAGTATATCTTCAAAACAACTTTGTATTGCAGGAGCAGGCTCAGGTAAAACAAGTGTATTAACACACAAAATTGCATTCTTAGTAAAATTTTTAGGAGTTAAACCCGAAGAAATACTCGCAATAACATTTACAAGAAAAGCAAGACAAGAAATGATACACCGTTTATCAAATTTAATACCACATCAAGTAAGAGTAGAAACATTTAATTCATTTGCAGAAAAAGAAATAAGTTATCATACATTAATACTTTACGGCAAAGAAAAACAAATGGTTTCTCAAAAAGAATTCATGAAAATTGTTACAAGTTCTTTAACTGAATTAGGATATACTTTTGATAGATTCATAGAACATTATTTTACAACAAGAGAAAAAAACGGAAAAGATCAAAGACAATTATTCTTTTCATTCCTGTATGACTTTAATGCCATACTAGATTCATACATACGAGAAGGAAAAGATAAAGAAAAATTTTCCAAACATACAGAAATAAGTAATCTTTCAGATAGAGTGACTGCAAAATCCATAGTTAATTTACTCCAGTTAGTCACACAAAAACTAGAACAAAAAGCATTAAGAACATACTCCGACCAATTACTAGATATAATAAGATTATATAAAGAACATCCAAATATAAGAAAAAAATATTCTTGGATATTGGTTGATGAATACCAAGACGTTAATTCAGAGCAAATAGAATTAATCAATCTACTTTCACCAAAAAACACATTCGTAGTCGGAGATCCAAGACAAAGCATATTTGCATGGAGAGGAGCAGAGCCAGATAAAATATATGAATATGTGGATCAAAACACAGAAGTAATACAATTAACAACAAATTTTCGTTCAACAAAAAATATAGTTTCATTCTCAAACAACTTATTAGGGGGCATGGGATTTGAAGAATGTTCATCATACACTGAAGAAGAAGGCGCAGTAGTAATAACAAAATACGGCTCAGAAGATTCAGAAGCCCAAGCAATAATAAATGAAATTTTAGCATTTCAAATACCAAGAAAAGAAATATATATTCTCTCAAGAACAAACAAAGGATTAGACAAAATAGCAAATCTCTGCGATAAAAATAACATACAATACATATTACGTACAGATGAGAAAAAACAACTAAATGTAGATCCAACAGAACAACAAATAACTCTTTCAACCGTACACGCAATAAAAGGATTAGAAGCAAAAGTGGTTTATGTTATAGGTGCAAATTACCAAAACTACCCATGTAAAGCAAAAGACCATCGATTCGTAGAATTATTTTCATCAACAAAAGAATACGACCAAATCGCCGAAGAAAAACGATTACTCTACGTTGCATGTACCAGAGCGAAAAACCTTTTACGAATAACACATACATCTTCATTAACCCCTTTCATTTCAAAAACAAATCTCTGTTGTAAAAAAGAAGAATGTTTAAGCATGGACATAGCCAATACAACAAAACAAGAAAAAGCCTTAAAGAAATGGAGATATCTCGAAGCAAAAGACAGAGGCATTGAACCATACAGCATATTAACAGACAAAATGTTGGACGAATTATTAGATTCACAACCACAAACAACAGAAGAATTAAAACAAATTCGCGGATTTACAGAAACGCGCATAAAAGAATTTGGTTATGATGTGATTTCAATAATAAAACGAAACTTCTAAATATAAGTAAGATGTAAATTTACAAGGTGACCCATATGTGTATGAAAAAACTAAACCAACTATTTAATAAAAAAATAAAAAAAGTAGATTTATGGACTTTCGTCGTAATTAAACTATGTTTGATTATATTCGGTATCGTATTAGGATCTTTCATGCCTGATTTCGTTCAAAAATATCTTTGGTGTTGGGTAGGTTCATTTGTGATATTATATGTCTGGTTACTTTACAAACTTTTTAAAAATTAATTTTTTTAGTTTTATCCAAGAAGTATTTTTTTTATTTTAGTTCAAAGTAAAAGGATGTTTCACACATGTCTTCTAATCCAGAACAGACATATTTAAATATTTGAATGAATTTTGCTCATTTATGCGTAATGAATATGAAATAAGGAAAACGAAAGCCGAAGAGATTAACGAGAAAATAAGTGATTTAACTATTGGACTCTTACTAGTTGGATCTGTTGCTTATAATTCTGAAGCAGTCACTTCAGAATCTGATTTAGATCTTGTCGGGATTTTGGATTTTTCAAAAGTTGATTTTCAAGAATTATATGGACGATTGGATCAAAATTATGAACCTCTTCTAGTTAAACATGCAAAAGAAGGTAAAATTAATTGTGTGAGTGTGGTTTGGGATATGTCTGAATATGAAATTGGATTGCATTTGTGGGACAAAAATGCTTTTGAAAGAATTGTTGATTTAAAAGGATATAATTTCATATTTAGAAGATTTAATTTCGGAAGAAATTTTCAAAGCACAGCTGATGTTGAAATTTTAAAAAATTTAAAAGGGGAAGGAAAAGAAGTATTTAAACATCCTGCAGAAATAGAAGGCGGGCATGTTTTGAGATTTTATTCTTTTTTCGAAGATGCATCTCACATATATTCTGGAATCCAAATGAATAACTTGCTTTTAGATCCAATAATTATGAGTGAACAAGGAAAATACGTTTCAGAAGGTATGGACCGATTTAAAGATAATTTAAGAAGAAAATTAAAAACTTGTTACAATACAAGCTCTTCTGAAGTAAATCTTTACAATAGTTTGCTTCCGAAATTACAAGGCAAAATTACTAAGGATTTAAGAAGAAAATTAGAAAAATTTTTTTAATTTTATCTAAGAAATACTTTAAACAATCTAACTCACGTTCACTAACGTTCTCTAAACTCGACTACTTGATTTTATCTAAGAAATATTTCAAGCAGTCGAGTTCATCAAAATGTGCTTTCTTCCTAATTTCCTTACCAAACTCCAAATAAAAACCACTATCCCTGCGAACAACCATGCCACAAACAGGACAAACCGAAGTTTCCTTACCCTTCTCACTAGACAACTTTTTCTCAACAAGCTTATTAATGTTGCCACTATCCAAATCCTTCTTAACCAGTCTAACCTCTTCTAAACTCAATTCCGAAATCAATTTAGCTAGTTTATTCATCAAATCAACTCCTTAAATCTTTGAAATAATTTTTCCTTGTCAAACAAAGGTTTTGCTCTAGTAATATGAGATAAATAATACGAATCTCTAACTTTCAAACCATGCTCACATTCATCCAAAGTATTAACCCAACAAACAACAATTTTCTCTCCACCAAGAACACATTTAAAATGACTAATATTCTTTCTCAAATAATCAACATTTCCTGAGTCAGTAATTCCAAATAATTCCAATTTTTCATCATCATATGAAATTAAACTCAAAGAAGTTAATTTCTTAATATATTCCAAATTCTGCCAATAAAACTTACTAAATAATTCATGAGTGTTTTGAGGCAATGAAGAAACTATTTGAAAGTATAAACTCATTCCTTCCTCTTTAGAAAATCGCACTCTTTTTGAGAAACCATCTTTCAAGATACTAATGTCAATAACATCAACGGCTAAATGATATTTCTGCTTAGGCTTCCCCGCAACACCTTTTCTACTTATTCTTTTTTTAACATATCCTTGAGCTTCTAAAAGTAATAGTTGTTGATGAATATAGGGAACACTAAATCCCAATTTTGAAGCAATTTCAGTTGGAGAAGATTCTTCAAGAGAAATTCTACTCAAAATTTCAAATTTTGCAGAACTCATAAATTCAAACTCAGCCATGCTACAGAGTATATACTTAAACTATATAAATTTATTTGTTTTTAAGCTAAATAACTAATTAGTTTATTTAACTAAATAATTAAATTAATCCCCAAAACACCTTATTTTAAAGCAACCTTTTTAAATAATCAAATTATAATTAAACGTATAATTTTAAAAAAAGAAGATTAAAGAAGAAACAACTTTAATTTAGTTGCTACTTCAAAGAGGTGTAGATTAATTGAGGGTACTTATGTTTGGCTGGGAGTTTCCACCGTTTTTTGCGGGAGGAGTGGGAATGGTTTGTTACGAATTAACTAAACAGCTCTCCAAAGAAGGAGTCCAAGTCCAATACGTTATGCCCTTCTATCCAGACAATTTATCCGCAAACTTTCTAAAACTATATAACGCCAGAAAATTCGCTAAAGATGTTCAAGTAGACTCCCCGATAAAATTCACAAAAGTAAACTCTATTTTAGGAGCATACCAAACAGAGGAAGAATACAAACAACAATTAAAACTACTCAAAAAAACACAAAAAGACAATAACACATTAACATTATATGGCGAAAATATGTTTTCTGAAATTCAACTTTTCGCAAAAAGAATAAGAAAAATGTTCTTCGACAAAGTTTTCGACGAGTTTGACGTAATACATGCACATGATTGGACAACAATTCCTGCAGCCATTGAAATGAAACATTTAACAGGAAAACCATTAATAGTTCACGTACATATAACTGAATTTAACAAAACTGGAAACAACACAGCAAATCCTCAAATTTACCACATCGAAAAAGAAGGATTTGATAAAGCAGACAAAGTCATCGCAATAAGCCAACTCATAAAAAACACATTAATCCAAAATTACAATACAGACCCAACCAAAATCGAAGTTATTCACAACGGAGGGATTGAAATGGCACCTCCTCAAGAAGAAATAGAAAAAGAATGGCTCTTAGGAAAAGATTATGATGAAGAGACAAAAATAGTACTCTATGCGGGAAGAATTACAAGCATGAAAGGACCTCTAAGATTTATTGAAATGGCAAATCTAGTTTTAAAACACAATCCAAAAACACTTTTTGTAATGGCAGGTTCAGGAGATCAATTAAACCAATGCATTGAAAGAACAAAAACATTAGGCATTGAAAATAAATTTCACTTCTTTGGATTCTACACAAAAGAAGATGCAGAAAAACTTTATGACATCGCAGATGTATTTGTGCTTCCCTCACAATTAGAACCTTTCGGTGTAACTCCTTTAGAAGCAATGAGTAAAAAAACACCTGTGGTCTTAAGCAAACAATCAGGAGTAGCAGAAATAGTCGATCATTGCCTATTTGTAGATTTCTGGGATATAGAAAAAATGGCTTCGAACATAATAAGTCTCTTAAAATATCCAAGATTGTATAATAAAATCGCACACGAAGGATACATACAAGCAAAAAAATTAGATTGGACAAAACCCTCCGAAAAATGTCAAAAATTATATCAAGAGGTACTACAATGATATTCAGCGTAACCCTCCCGCCAAATCTTGAACACATGAATGTATTTCAAATCTCAACAAACAAGAAATATTTCGATCAAGGAAAAATAAATTACCAATTAGAACACACAATTCTCAAATCAATCAACACAGGAATTAATTTCTTATCTCAGAAAATATCTTCAGAAAGCAATTTAGACGTATACATAGAAGGACCAATATTATCTTGGATAGAAAAAAACTCAAAAGAAACACTCTCAAATCTCAAAAAATTTGCAAAATCAAGATTCGTAAATCTAGTTGCAGGAACATATTTTAATTCCTCCCCTAAAACATTAACAGAAGAAGAATTAAATTACCAAATTGAAGAACACAAAAACAAATTAAAAAACATCTTCGGAAGAACTCCAAAAACTTTAATGTTAACTTCAGAAATAAATCAAGAGTTATTAAAAAAACATTCATTCAAGAATTCAATCTCCATACCAAAACTAAAAGACGGAACATTTAATGGAATAAAAATAATCACAAACAATTTTTTCATAAACAAAACAGAAGAACTCTTAGAAGACGATTGGTTAAATTTAAATTCAAAACAAATTGAAATCACTCCTTGCGACCTCACAAACCATTTAAACGAAGAAACTAAAAACATGTATGATGCAATAAAAATAGGAGGAGACGTAGCAATAATGACTGATTGGAGAAACCTGTCGTCAAATCTAAACAAACTAGATGTAGATTACGAAACATACATGTCAACAATGAATGTATTAAATGATATAACGCATAAAATAAAAAATATAACCCTTCTCAAAAACGGAAAAGAATTACAACCATTAAATTTAACAGATAATCCATCTTCAGAATTAAAACAATTTTTAGAAAAAGAGGTAAGTCCATGGTAGATGCATTATATGAAGTTTCCTGGGAAATAACAAACAAATGCGGAGGAATATTTACAGTCATAAGTTCGAAAGCAAAAATAATGACTAAACAATACAAAGAATATTATGCTGTAGGACCTTTATTTGATAAATTACCTGTAGAATTTACAAAAGAAGAAACACCGTCAGAATTACAACAAACATTCACCGATTTAAAATCTCTTGGAATAAAATGTGTTTATGGAACATGGAATATAGCTGGTTATCCAAAAACAATATTAGTTGATGGAAGATCAATGTATTCCCAATTAAACAACATAAAAAAATTATTGTGGGAAAAATACGGAGTAGACACATTAAACTGCTCAAACGATTTCAACGAACCTCTAATTTGGTCATGGTCGGTAGGAATAATGCTAGACTCAATAAAAAACCAAACACCAGAAAAAAATATCGTAGCACATTTCCATGAATGGTTATCTGGGTTTGGTGCATTATATTTAAAAAACCAAAATTCAAAAATCGCAACAGTATTTACAACACACGCAACAATGCTGGGAAGATCAATTTCCCAAAGTGGGGAAGTATTAAAAAAAGTCATGAACACATTTGACCCTTGGGAAAAAGCAAAACAACTAGGAATCATAGATAAACATTCAACAGAGAATGCATGTGCCAATAACGTAGATGTATTCACAACAGTATCCGATATAACTGCAGAAGAATGTAACGCATTTTTCAAAAGAATGCCAGACGTTTTACCAAACGGACTAGACATGGAAAATTTCCCAACATTCGAACAATCATCTTACAACCACATAAGATTAAAAAGAAAATTAAAAGAAAAATTAAAATCCTATTTCTATCCATATCAAACATTCAACATGGATGATTCTTTAATCTTTTATTTTGGAGGAAGATATGAATTCATAACAAAAGGATTAAACGTATTACCTAAAGCCTTAGGAAAATTAAACAACTATCTAAAATTATCCAATTTAAATAAACCACTATTTTGTTTATTCTTAGTTGCTATGAATTCTAATGGAGTTAAAAGAGAAATACTTGAAAACGAAAGCAATTTCAGCGATTTAAATCATTCAATAGACTTAATTTCAGATTCAATGCATGACAAAATAACAAATTCTTTAATGGCTGGAAAAGAACCTGAAAACTTATTAACTAAAGAAGAAATAAAAGAATTAAAAATATTCGCATATAAATTAAAAAAAGACAGTTTGCCACCATTGTGTTCACACACTCTACCATACGATGAAATATCAGACCCATTGCTAAACGAATTAAAATCAAACGGCCTATTAAACAGACCAGAAGACTTAGTTAAAGTAATAATGGTTCCAGACTATATCGATGGAAGTGACGGATTCTTAGACATGCCATATTATGAAGTAGTCAATGCTTGCCATCTAGGAATATTTCCAAGCTTATATGAACCCTGGGGATACACTCCCTTAGAATCAATAGGTTACGGAGTACCAGCAATAACAACACAAGAAGCAGGATTTGGAAAGTTCATGTCAGACAAAATCCCAAGCTCACATCAAGGAATATTTTTATATCCTTGGCAAAATAACGTTGCAGACGCCGCAGATAAAATATTTGAAATAATGAGAAACTTTATATCTTTAAATGTACATGCAAGAGTTGCATGCAAAATGAATGCTCACAAATTATCCTATCACGCAGATTGGAAAACTTTAATTGTAAACTATACAAACGCACATAAAAAAGCAATAGAACAAAAAACAAAATGAAACGAAGATACATATTTCCAAAACATCAAATAGACTTAGAAGGAAATGAAAATGCCCTCATAACAAATCATTACGGAGGATACTTTTCAATATTACCTAACTCCAACTACGGAGGATGGTATTTACTTCAAACAAAAGATTGGAAATTTAACAAAATAATAGACTCAATAACTCCCTTAGAAAGTGGAAAACAAATCTCCAACATACAACAATTTTTCAGTTTAAGAAGAGTATTCGATACAGCAGAAGACACAATCTTCCCATACAATAACACCTTATTTTATAACGCACAAAACATAACAGGAAAAATATTGCTAACACTAGATAATCGAGAAGCATATGAACAAAGCCAATTAGGGAGAAGTTACAAAATAACACAAGACGAAAATTACGTTTTAATTGAATTTACAAATGAGCCTAAAAACCAAAAATCATATCTTGCAATAAAAGGAATTTCCAAAGTCGAAGAAAAAAACCAATGGAAAGAAAAAAACTATTCTGAAGATCAAAAAAGAAATGCACATTCAAATTATTGGGTCTATGACTCTATAACCTTCGAAGCAAAATCCAACGTAGTGTTCAGTTACGGAGAAACACCAACAACTGCAAAAACAAGAGCAGACATAGCCTTTTTTCATTTCGATGAAATATTAAATTACAAACATCAAACTGCATTAAACCAATTAGCACAATTCAAAAAAATAAGAGATAAAAACATAAAGTCCGCAGCAATATGTGCAACATGGTCATTAAACAACTTAACAAACACATTTGAATTTGAACACAAACAATTAATAGGAATATACGCAGGATTACCTTGGTTCTTCCATCTATGGTCAAGAGACGAATTAATATCACTTGGTGGATTAATAAAATTAACAGACAACATAGATTTCCATTCAACAAAAGCAATCTTGTTAGAAGAAGAAAACCACCGATTAAAAAAATTAATAAAACAAATATTATGCAGACACATAAATTCAATAACCTCTGACGGAACACTTCCAAACATATATCCGACAGGAGGATTAAATTCCAAAGACGCCTTAGGTTGGTTAGGAAAAAGAGTTTATGATTTCATATCTCAATTACAAAAAGAAAAAATACTTTTTGAAATACTCACAGACGACGATTTAAGAATTTGGTTTGACAAATTAAATCAAGCATTAAAAAATGCAAAAGAAAATTACGGACAACAAGGTTTGTTCGCAAATGGGTCTTGCGAAACATGGATGGACACAATACATGAAGACGAAGGAAGATTTGGATATAGTATTGAAATACAAGCACTATTCGTAACATTATACGATTCGTTAATTGTATTAAGCAAACTAATAAATTTAGAAACTAAAACATTACAAAAAGAAAAAGAAAATTTAATTAAAAAAATAAGAGAAACATTTATAGATGAAAAATTTGAAGGCCTAATTTTAGATAGAGTTTATCCCTTAGATTTAAACATCAATTTAATTTCAAAAACAAGCCAAGAAATAACTAAATTAAATTTACAAAATTTAAGAAAAGATAAAACATACAGACCAAACATATTCTTAGCATGTTATTTAGCACAAGAAATATTAACCAAAAAAGAATGGGAAAAAGTTTTTGATACACATTTAGAAAAACTATATTTACCTTGGGGAGGATTGGCATCCATAGACCAAACTCACACGCTATTCAACCCAACATACACAGGACAAAATAACAAAAGTTATCATAGAGGAGATTCATGGTATTTCCTAAACAACCTCTCTGCAATTGCAATGCAAAAAATAAATGCAAAAAAATATCAAGAAAAAATTAAATCAATAATTAACGCTTCTACAAAAGACATACTACAAAATGGATTCGCAGGACACGCAAGTGAACTATCCTCTGCACAAATACAAGATGCATCAGGAACAGGAGCACAAGCATGGAGTGCAGCCACATTCGTAGAATTAATAGAAGAAAAACAAAATAAAGGAGAGTAAAATGGCAAAAAGAAAAGTAAATTGGATATTAACATTAATAATGTCTATATTGTTTGGACAATTAGGTGTAGATAGATTCATCATGGGACACATAGGACTAGGAATATTAAAATTAATTACTCTTGGTGGATGTGGAATCTGGTGGATAATAGATTTAATCTTAATCGCAACTAAACATCCTTTCGAAGACATAGAATGGGTAGACAAATAAAAAAAGTTTTTGGAGATCTAATTTCATTTGGAACTCCACAAGCAATAGTTATAAATATTTTTTTAATTTTTTTAATTTTTACTTTAATACCAACATCAACACTAGAAAATAAACCCTCTCTTTGCATATTCAAAAACATAATACTTCCATTTATCTATAACAACAATTGTCCAACCGAAGGAATTTTCAAAGATTGTGAATGCCCTGGTTGTGGATTAACAAGAGCCATGTCTTCATTAATGCACGGAAACCTAAAAGATGCACTAAATTACAACAAAGGAATAATTCCATTAGTATTAACAATGATTGTATTCTGGATAATAAATTTAAGAAAAAGCATAAAACATTACAAAAAAACTAATGCCTTTTTCTAAAAGAAGGTTTAGAAAATTCTTTCCTAGGTAAAAAATTCTTTTTCTGATCTACAACAATAGAAGGAATGTTTAAAAAATCAATAGGTTCAGAAGACTTTCTCTTACAAACAAAAACCGCATGGTCTTGTTCAAAAGGAGCTAATTCCCTATAATCCACGACATTCATAACAACATCTAATTGAGAACGAGTAATTCTAAAAATATCTTTAGGATTTCGAGTAACATCAATACTTCTAGCTTTCAAAGCCAAAATACCAAACCCACCTTCTTTCAAATACATATCGCAATTCTTCAAGAAAATTTTAGTTTGTTCCCTTTGAGCAATATCCATAAAAACAACATCAACCTTAGGAACAACATCCTTATAATTCTCAGGATGATTAGCATCATCTAAAATAGGTGCAACATTTTTCTTATCTTCACATAAAAAAACTAAATCTCTAACAACACGAGGAGCAAAATCCAAAGCATAAATTTCACCATTACAAACTACATCCGCTAAAAACGAAACAGTATAACCATGACTAGCACCAAGATAAAGAACTTTACTATCTTGTTTAATGCCTAATTGAGAAATACCTTTTGCAATAGATGCAAACAACTTACTTCTCTCAGGATCAACCTCTCGAAATAATTCTCCTTTCTTAGAAATAACTCTTTCTTCAAAAAAAGATTTCTTATCATTAGTACGAATAAAATAAAAAATATTTCTTCCTTTCTTTTCTTCAAAAACATTTGGGAATTTCTTCATCTCTTCCATAAATATCACTCAAACAAAACCTAAAAAACTAACTTGCCTTACAACGAAGGCACTACAAATAATTCCGCTTAAAACAATGAATTGATTATACAAACTTAATGAAAATTGAAAATGAGAAAGTAAAATATACAAATTTAAAGTATGTAAAAATACTCCTAATAATGCAATCTTCCAAGTAAGATTAAAATGTTGTTTAATCCCACCTTTATTTTTATCAAAAACTTTTCTAGCCAACAATAATGCAATAATGAAAACAACAAAATGAACAGATATTAATACAAGTAAAAATTCAAATTTAGATTCTAAAGCATTATAGGTTGCATATAAACCAATGGATACTAAAACCAATAAAACTAATTTTACAATAGTCCAAAGCGTTTTTAAAAAAGGCACAAAACCTGAATTACTCTTTCTTGAACTTTTCATCTAATTCTTTCCTCATTTTGTCTGCAACAATATCTCCTTTAAAAAAATCAATTTTTGCACATTGAGATAATTTATCTGCCAAAATTCTAGCAACCTTTCCCTTAGAATTTCCTGCAGCCGCAACATACGGATGATTAATTATAAAACCATGTTTAGGAGGTCTTGCACCAGTTTTTAAGTGCCTAAAAAGAGCCTTTTCAGCACCCAACATTTGAATAGTTGAAGCAGGCATCATAGCTAGTCTCTTTATTGATCCAGCATTAACAATTAATCTAGCACCAATACTACTTCCTGCCAATATAGATATATTAGGGGCAATTCTTTTCATTAAAGTTTCAACATAAAGAACCAACTTATCTTTCATCTTAAAAGTTTCAGTTATATTTTTAGCAATATCAATTTGAATCTCAATATCCTCATCAGATAATTTTCCACCCATGGTGTTTTTCCCAAATTCATCTTTTAATTCATCATAAGATTTAGTCGAAATTAATCTACAATAAGCTTCATTATCCTCAACATCGTGATTTAATTCAGGAAGAGTATATGCATGCCATTCTCTCAATCGTTTAGAAAGAGAATTCAAAACTTTATTTAATTCATCAATAGTATTCATAGCTTGAACTATCATTAAGTCCTCGCCAACTGCTTCGGAAATCTTAACTTTAGTTTCTTGCATCAACCTTTCTTTTAATATTGAAAAATTACTCATAGATATACAAAATTTAGTTCTTATTTATAAATACTTTTATTGGTTTATGTTGCATACACCCAAAACCTTTATAAAGCCTTATTTAATCCTTAGATTTAGTAAAATCAAATTAAACTATCATATTTTTGGTGATTTTTATGGGAGAAACAAAACAAGTTAGCGTAGGCTCATTAAAAAAAGGAAGCAACGTAGTAGTTGAAGGTATAGCTTCCATTGTTACAGATTTAAGTGTATCTCGTCCAGGAAAACACGGACATGCAAAAGTTAATTTCATGGCTGTAGGAATGTTAGATGGAAGAAAAAGAAACGTAGTTATGCCAGGACATGACATGATTGATACACCCGTTATAGGAAAAAGAAACGCACAAGTTCTATCTGTAAATGGCGAATTAGCAAATTTAATGGATGAAGAAACATTCGAAACATTCGATTTAAAAATTCCAGATGAAATTAAAGACGAAGTAGTAGCAGGAGTTACAATTGTTTATTGGACAATCCTAGATGATAAAGTAATGAAATCAATAAAAAAGGAGTAAGTTAAAATGGCAAAATTCCCAGAAGCAAATGCAAGATTATTCAAAAACATTTTTGTTTGTAAAAGATGTAAATCAAGAATTAGAGCAAACCAAATGAAAGTTATCGCAGGAAAAGTTTCTTGTAGAAAATGTTCTTCTAGAGCTTTAAGAACAGTTCGAATGAAGTAAATTTTTATTTTAATATTTTTTTTAAATAATTAATTTTTGAGATAATTTTCTCCCCTGTTTCTTTTTCTAATTTTACTCTTGCAACTTTTGCAATATTTCCTCCTTTTTTAGAGGCCGTTTTTAATTCTTTAAATCCCTCCGCATTTTGTGTTTGAGTTATTTCAGTAGTTGCTCTTTCACCAAGCATAGTAAAAATTAATTCTAAATCAGTCATATGATCTCTTAAATTAATTTTAGAGTTTACAGGAATATTTTTTATTTGCTTATGTTTTTGAATTGGAATATTGAATGTTGCTTTATGAATTTCATTAGTTAATATTGCAAAATCTCTATGTTCTTTAATACCTCTTTCTTTCCACTCGTCTGTGAGATCTTGTCTTATAGCGATTCCTCTCAAACGTTTGTCTATCCAGTCTTTCGGGCACTTAAAATTTTAGTTTAAAATTTTGGTGTGCCAAAAATCAAAGATTTTTAAGCATAACCTTTGAGTTCATAATATTCTTTAATTCGATCTTGAGCGATTTCAGGATTTTCTATTTCTTCAATTCGTTCATATCCGACTTGTGCTAACCATTGTTTAAATGGTTCTGCTTTTTTTGAAGGAATTGATTGAATCAATCTAAAAATATTTTTGGTATTTGCACAATTCATTTGTTGGATTCCGCCATTTGTTTCGACTTTAAGGGTATGGACAATTTGTCCCCACCCTTCAGAAATATTAGGGTCCCTTTGTTTTAGTTTATTTAAGTACTCCTTGGAATTTTTACTTTCAGTAAGAGCATAAATTATATCTTCTATAACATAATACCACTCTTTTTTAAACCAAGTTCTTCTTATTCGTTTATCCTCAAAAACAACTAATTTATTCATTTTTATAACTCCACAACTAGTTTTTTATTTAAGTTTATAAACGTTACTTCAATATGTCCAGTGAACTTTAATCAATCTCAATAAATTTTTTGACCTTTTGGGTCACATATCTTTAATTTTACTTTTGATGCACTCTTCCACAATTTTGCTCATAGACATCCCTGTATTGTTACAATATTTTCTAAATAAAATCATTAAATTTTCATCAATTGTAAAATTTACTCGTTCCTTATAATTTATCTTCCTTAATTGATGACTTCTATCAAATTCTTCCAAAGAATTCAAAAACGCTTCCTTTTCACGAACCAATAATTTTAATTTTTTAGAATCTAACATTTTTTTAATAACCTCTCAATTTTGTTTATATCTATGATATTTTTACTCGCAATTTTTTTCAAACTCTTTATTAATTCAAAATCATCATATTCTAAATGGTTATTTTCAAAATATAATGTACATAAAATGTATGCCGTCCGTTTATTTCCATCATAAAAAGGATGATCGACAATCAAACTTCTAACTAAATAACTAAGTTCATACAACCAACTTTTTTTAGATTTTAGAATATCTAACGCAAAGGAAATGCTAGATGTATCTCTCAAATTTCCAGTTTCTCCGATTTCTTGGTTTATCCGTATTAAATCTTTTAAATTATACACACTCATGTGTATAAGTGTGTATTAAATATTATTTAAATGTTTCGTTTTTAATTCATTTTCTCTAAAAATATCCTAATGTATGATTGAATCACAATTAGAACAACATACTGAAACAAACAAAGTTTCTTTCGGAAACTTTCCGGTTTTTTTGAAGGAGGTTATAATAAGGAGCACGAATTAATACTAAAATGCAAAACTATATAAATGTTGTATTATTTACAACAATTGTTAACAAAATGACAACACTTACAAAAATAACTGAAGAAATAGTGTCCTTATTTCATCAAAATGGTAATATGCCAATACACCTAAGAGAAATATCTCGAAAATTGAATTTAGAAGGACAAAGCATTACAAGATATCTAAATAAATTAGAAAAAGAAAAAATCTTGGTTGTTGAACGAGAAGGAAATTTAAAAAAATATTTTCTTAAAAATAAAGATGAAGTATATAGTATACTATCCCACTTAGATATTAAAAAATACTTAAAATTACCAGTCATAAGAAAACAAGCAATAGAATATTTTTTAAACTCTCTAGATGAAAAGCCAATCATTGCTTTATTGTTTGGTTCAACAGCAAAAGAAACATTTACAAACCAATCAGACATAGACATATTGTTAATAGTGAACACTAAAATAAATACAATCAAAGCAAAAAAATACGTTGATTCCCAAACTGCACAAATAATAAATGATTTTCAAATTTCCTTTAATGATTTTCAAAAACAATTAAAACTTAAAGAAGACCCGGTAATAGAATCTGCAGTCAAAACAGGATATCCTTTAACAAACCACATAACTTACTATAGGTGTTTAAAAAATGAAAACATATGACGTGGATAAATATTTAAATGATTCTGAATTAGTGGACGAGTTAATAAAAGATTTCAAGAAAAAGAAAATAATTACAAATATTTCTTCCAATGCAGACGTTAAAGGTCACATTTTAAAATCATCCCATAATCTTGAATTTGTAAACGACATAGATAAAAATAAATTCATAGATTGGGCAATAATTGGTTGTTATTATGCCGCATACCATTCCGCTTTAGCATTAATTCAAAGCAAAGGATTCACTTCAAAAAACCATTTGGCTACGTTATTGGTATTAATAAATGAATTTTATCAAAAAGGATTAAATGAAGAAGATATTGAATCACTCATGAATGTTCTAAGTTACGAAGACATATTATTCTACGTAGAAACGAAAAACAAGCGAGAAGATGCTTCTTATTCATCAAGGATTATTTTTGATAGAAAAGATTTGGAAAGTTTAAAATTAAAAACGATTTTGTTCGTTTCCAAGGTTAAAAAGATTCTAAATAATTAGCGTTTGGAAAAGAAATATTTATAAATGAACTTATTTTAAGTTAACACATGGTAAAAGGTGAGTTTATTCTTAAAGCAAGTTTTGTGTTAGTTTTGTTGTTAATTAATATTGGAAGTGTATTGTCCGCATATGATACTGGTGCGTTTTGTTCTCCACGTTGCCAATGTCCTTATGCTTGTATGGAAGTTCCAAGATGTGAAAACATAGACATTTCTCATTTTAATTCAGTAGATCAAACCTATTCTGGAGAATATGTGGAATTGACGGCTCCTCTTGAAGGAGGAGTAAGTCATGATGAATTCTATGCAGATCCATACCAAACAGAATATAGATATGATTTAAATTATAATTATTACACCTCTCAATTTGAACATTGCAATTATGTGTGGAGATGTACGGAAGTTCTCGAACTCGAAGAATGTTATGATGATACTGAATATGCGGTAGATGGAATTTGCTCGATTAATTATGAGGCAATTGACCCCGAAGATATAGGGGATAAATTTTGTAGCGATACACACCCAGGGGCAATTTTTACAACAGTTTCAACAAATTGTGGTCCGCGAATTATGATTTATAAAAGTTGTAGTGCAACGGGAGGAATATGTGTTCAAAATGAAGGCGGAGAACCATTTTGTACATCAGTATGTGGAAATAATTATAAAAGTCAAAATGAAGTTTGTGACGATGAAGTTGGCTGGTTTCCACCATTTACAGATAGAGGGTTATCCAAAGGCATAGTGTCAGTTATAAATGGGGTAGAATTAAGTAGTTATTGGGTGAGTGGTGTTGCAAATGATGCCAATACGTGCGAAAATTATCAACCAGATCAATTAAATTGCGAATGGAAACTTCACTTCGGAACAACATATGGTTGTTATTGTACTGAAAAATTAACTGAAGAAAAATTGATTGAAACATGTGAAGAAAACGGATATTTTTGGGATGATGAAACGTCAAAGTGTGTAGTTTTAAATGAAGAT
>JAQUYS010000065.1 GCA_028691765.1 Candidatus Nanoarchaeia archaeon
AGGTTCAAGTCCTAAAGGCCGCTCGTAGACTAAGAAAAACCTCCTTAATTTACCCAGGCTTCTGCTTGCCTGGGGTTCCTCCTAAAAAATGGAGAAATGTGCAGAAGGTGAACTACCACTCAGCTAAAGACTGACTGGCTTCCTACGTCATTGCCCCGCCTAATGGCGACCACTCAGATAGGCTCTTGCCCCTAGTTCCTAGGGTGAGAGATACATGCCCTGTTGCTCACTGCCGTAAAACGGTTAGGAGTGTCAGCATTATCTGAAATATAATACATCGGAAAAGAATAAGAAAGTTTGCAGATATCAAAAATATAAAGAGTTGACGCTTATATCCCGCGAAGCTGGAGACTTCGGGGTTTTACGCTTAATTGTATAAAAAATGTGCCGTGTATGGAAGGGCAATTACAAACTCCTGCTGTATCCACAAACAGACCCAAATCACACCCTTCAACCTATCGACCAAAACCAATTGCTCCTGGGTTCAATTCCCAGGCACGGCCTGCCCTGTTTTCGACAGGGGTATAGTTAGAAAGAAATTCATCTCACGTATCGACTATGACGAAAGCTCGCGGATTGAGCACCAGTCCCTACAACTGGATGAGATCAAGCCCTGGCAAACACTAGGGCTAAAATAAAAAACGTGTTGAAAATAACCATCGTGCCCTCCAAAGCCTGCTGAATGAGAGCTGATAAAAGCTGACAGGCGTGCCGTACCTCAGAGTTGAGGGCAGTCAAACTTCCACCGTAACACCCGATCAAAGCACCAGTAAACCTCAGATAGCATCCCCGAGAGTTCTAAGTGACTGACTGTTCAAGGTTCAAATCTTGATGCGGCTTTGTCTCATGCACAAGTGTGGGACAGTAGTGGATTAAATTTGAAGAAATTGGTGAGGAAGTATCGAATTGCGCCCGGTGTTGGGATTACACACAATAAAATGTCTTAATAATAGAAGTCCTCAGAGGTCCTGGGGACAAATGCCATAATAGCTCAAACGGTAAAGCAGCCACCTATTAAGGGTGGTATTTGTGCAGGTTCGAATCCTGCTTATGGCTTTCGGGACTCGGGAATCCGGGTGAATCCGAACGAACTATACAACAAACATAGTAAAGTTAAATGTGACATTAGACGGGAAAATGACCTTAGAAATCAGCCATTAATCAGAAAATCAAGACACCGAATTCACGAACCTTCGGTGTCACTTGGTGCCCATGTTCAACAGAAAAACACAGGTTCAAACCCTGGCATGGACTTTTTAAAAACGGTAGACGGTAAGGAGTTTTTTGTATGGAAGAAGTTGTAGACTATGACCTGAAATACTCCACCCCTCCTGATGTTGGATTGAGATTTACAGGTCGGGAGAAAACAAAAGAATTGATGTTAGAGGATGTCCCCGCTGTATTAAACAGTATAGACTTGATGATTGAAACATTTAAAAAGAAATCTGGAAAGCAAGGTGTAAATCTCCGTGTTAAAGGTTGGGCTCCGATACCTGTTTTACTTGCTATAACCTGGGGGATTGCACGGCGTGATGATGTTAATAAGTATTATTTTACTACACCCCATGGGTTGGGTTGTTTGATTGGTGATGGTGAGAAAGATGAGTGATTTCGAAGATGGTGCTGAGATGGTGCGGGATTTAAGTCTCGCTGAGGATACGAGCACGCAGGAAGAACCAGAGATGAAATGGAAGTTTTGTGGTGATTGCGGGCAGCCGTTTAAGTCGAGTGATAATAACCCGACGTGTCCTGATTGCAGGGAGGACTGAAGATGCCAGAAGAAACGTTACCATCAGATGAAGGGACGACTGAAGTCCGAAATGCTGAACAGCCTGTGGATCTGGAAGACCTCTTTCATGAGCTTGAAACTCTTGTCTGGTCGCTTGCTGACGAGTGCCGAGAAATTGACGAAGTAATTACTTTGATGCAGGCAAGGCGGGCAGCAAAGGAAGAGGAGTACGGCCCGAGGATGCAGGAAGTAGAAGAGAATATTAAAGCTGAGATCCTGAAGAGGCAGGCGGCTTTCAAATGCGATTGGGGAGCTGCGACATACAGAAAAGCTTATGATCGGACTTCCTGGGATTCTAAGAAACTGGACGGGCTTGCCCTGCTTCTGCCGCAGATTCAGGAATGTAAAACTATAACGAAGGTTGATGCTTCGGTTTCGTTGAAGGTGGGATGTAAGGTATGACTGATCAAACTCCCCTCTACGAAAAGAAAATGCAGATCCTCTTAGGGCTTGGTTTCTCGGTTGTTAAAATCAACGATACACAAGCCCTCTGGAAAATAAATTCGACTGCATCCATAACTGCTGATGTGACGGTCCCTTCGAAACACTGGGAAGTTAATTACAAAGGCAGTAAAATATGTGATTGGAGCGCAGATAGTGGACTTCCTGCAAGCACCCGTGGAATGATTCAATCATTTGAAGAGGATTTTATAAAAGCGTGTGCAGGTGTGGGTATTATTTTTACTCCTGAAGATGTGGGTTCTATAGAGAGCACTCAGGGGCCTATTGAAGCTCCTGCACCTAATGTCAAAGCTGAGGGACCTACTGAGGAAGTAAAGCCTGTGGATAACATTTCAGAACTTATAAACGCGCTTCGAGTACTCATTGAAACGCCCACTAATCCAGGATTTACACGGACACGCGGGTTTGAAGTGAGCGCGGAGGTGAAAACCGTATGAATACTCAAGTAAATTGTAGCGACTGTTCAAAAAATCCTTGTAAATGGGCTGCGGTAACCGTGAAAAAATGTGCAGGGTTCCGAGAAAAAGATGCTGAAGACGGCGGTGAGTAAAAGTGAGTGAGATCCCAACCGAACCAAGCACCACCAAGGAAAGTGGGAATAACACTCAGTCAGGAATATTATCTCTGCCTGATATTAATTTTTCTATAAACTGCAATGTGAAAGTCAATATTGACTCTGAAACGAAAGCCCTGTTAATGACAGCTCTCAGACTGCTCGACGGCCAGAATCAAGTGATTAATAGATCATCTTCAGGGCAGATTATTAACTCGGATATCCAGTCCAACATCTTTGAGAATCTCCTCGATGATGAGCCCCTTGAATTAAGTGTAAACATCCCGGAAGAAGTTATAGAACCTGTGGTGGAAAAACCGTTTGGTACTATAGTCCCTGCAAACCAAATCGAATGGAATTATGTACCAAAATATAAAGAATTTAGTTGGAGGCAAAACGGAGATGCATTAATTCTACGGTATGCCCATTTGACTCACGATATTGACTGGAAAACTGTATTTCACCTGCTAAAGTTCTCAGGATCAAAACGGACTAAAGAAATTGAAAAAGTAGTAGGCTCTAAAACGTGTAAGAAGATTACGGCAATAAATATTTTTTGCAGATCTATTGATGAGGGTATTATTAAAGTTCCAGATGACCATGAAAAAACGTTAGTTGACATCTTTTCTCAATATCAAGCTGAAGAAGATCCGGATGCAGCTTATAAGCCAATGGTAACACCATATATCAACACAGCCCCAAATCCCGAATGTGGGAAAGTTGAAGGCACTCTGGAGGGCTGAACATGCTGCCTACGTGTTCGAAATGTGGTGCTACCCTGAAAGACACCACCCCGTCAAATTGTATTATTATTGATGATGGGAAAATAATATGCTGGCCCTGTGCACTTAATACCTGCGGGGAAATAATAGAAAAGAAAGGTAAGATAAACACACTCAAGAGGTCTGCGCGATGAATGCAGACCTTATTGAACGGAATACCGCAGCACACCGAAACGGTGAATTCTGTGAGAAATACGCGCGGGAAGTAATACCAGGTCTTGAGTGGAAAAACGGTATTTATGATGCTCTTCTGAATGGTGTACCTCTTGATGTGAAAAGTTGCCAGGCTTGGTATAAGAGGCTGAATCATCCAACTTCTACCCGGAAGGCCGGTATGGTAACGCTGTATCCTGAACAGGATGCCGAACTAAAAGAGCACCACGGGTTATATTTTTGTATAGTGCATTTCGGGGAGCTTGTCGTTAAGTCTTTTTTTGTGCCTGCTGAGAAAGTCCCGGATAGGAGGCAGATTTCATGGACTACTTTGCAGAAGCTTGCAGTGGTGGTTTGATGATAATCTGTGTTGAAGGTCCGGATGGTTTTGGAAAAAGTACATTATGTGCTTCACTTTCAAAATCACTTAATGCCGAACTTATCAAATTTCCAAATGAGGATTTTGAGTCTGGAAAGAGACTTAGACAGATTATTAACAAAGAGTATAGTTTTGAGCCGATGTCTTTTCAGGCGTTGCAAATTATCAACCGGCTTGAAACATTTGAAACTTTAGATCCAACGAAAGATTATATTTTTGACCGTGGAAAACTTTCAGGAATAGTTTACGCTCTTACAGATGGCCTCCCTGAAAATTGGGTCCGTAAAGTTTCGGATTATATAACAGATGCAGATATCACTGTGATAATTACAGGTCGGTCTTATCGGGAAGATAACGATATTTATTCAGATTCAGAGTATCAAAAACGCATCAGGCAGCTTTACATGGGAGAAGGTAAGCGGGTTTGTGGTCGTGTCGTTTGGGTTTGTAATTATAATAGTCCTGAAAAAATGCTTGAAATGGTTTTGATGGAGTTAGGGAGAGCCATGTTTGTGAAGGTTATGATGGGGCGTTTATAATGCCAACCCTTAGTAAGTTCGGTCAGCTTCTTCCATATTTTATAGAATCACATTAGTGGAAAAAATCGCTCCGTACACCGCCGAACTTGTATTTGGGAATCATAGGATACCTGTGTATGTTCATCGAATGAG
>JAQUYS010000066.1 GCA_028691765.1 Candidatus Nanoarchaeia archaeon
ACTACTAACGAACCCTCAATTAAACACGTAAGATGCGGTATTGAAGCATTAGAAGCAGTAATCAAAGATGAAAATTAAGCATATTTTTTAAAAGTTTTTTCTAATTCATCTCTTCGAATATAATCTTCAAAATTAAATTTCTCAGAAAGTTCATTTAATAAAGTTAATTCCTCTTTACGCATTTTATCTTTTAAAATTTTACCATGAGAAAAAACAAATTTCATTAATTTATTTATTTCCTCTTCAACAGAGATTAATTCTGCTTTTAAAGAAACTAATTCATCTTTAAATTTAATTTGATTTTGACTTATTTTTTGATCAATAATTAACGAGTTTTTCTCTAATTCCAAATTACTTTTTTCTATTAATGAAAAACGATGTTTTAAACCATTAATCAACAAATCTTCTCCAGCCATAACCAATATTTACTTTTATCCTTTTTTAAGCATTTCCTTTATAAGTATAAACTCAAGAGTGCTAACAAAATGTTTTTATATGCTTCCAAACAAATTACCGTATTAATACTTAGGGAAGGGATGAGACAAATGACTTCAAATACTGATTTTTTACCGCCTGAAGAACCTGGCGTCCACAAAAAACAAGGTTTTTTCTCAAAATTATTTGGAAAAAAGGAAAACGACAATAATGACTTAGAATTAAGTTTACCTGATTTAGATAAAGCAATAAATGAACTTCCTAAAATTCATGTTTCTCATAAAATAAAAGAAGAATCCTTTATAGATAACAAAGATGACGATTCAGACATATCTGAAATTCGTAAAAAATTAGGCCTAGATGTTGAAGAAGAAATTCCAAAAGTGCCAGTTAAAGTTTTAACGAAAAAAGAAGTTAAAAAACCAACTACTAAAAAAATAATCAAACCTCAAATTAAAAAAGAAATTCCAAAAAAACAATTAGATTTGCCAAAAATAGATGAAGAGTTTGACGAAGAAATAAAAATAAAATCTAAAGCAGACGAACACGTTAAAAAAGAATTAAATAAAATTAAAAAAGAAGCTAAAAAAATATTAGACCAAACTAAAGATGAAGCTTTCGGAAAGAAAACTAAAGTTTTAAACAATGAATTCATCATACCAAACAAAGTGCATCTAAAAACAATTGCTGATTTGAAAAAAGTAATTTCCTCGAAAGAAAAATATCATAAATTTAAATCAAATATTGCAAATAACATGCAATCTTTTTCAGTTTGGTTAAATAGAAATTTAAAACAACAAGAAGAAAGAGAAGAATTTTTGAAAAATGAAATTTATAAAAAAATCTCTGATTTAAACGAAGACTATTTGAAAAAAGTAGATTCAATCATAACTAAATATCATCCAATAAAAAGAGAGTTATTGAATAAAGTAATGCAACAAGAAGCTCAAATAAAACGAGAATCTACACAATTAAAAGAATCCCAAACAAAAATGAAAACTTGGGAAACTAAATTAACTTCTGAACAAGAAGAACTAGATAAACGAAAAGCTGAGTTGCAGAAAAAAGAAACTGAAAGAGAAAATTTCTACAACAAAAAATTCGAAGGCTTCGATAAATGGATGCATGAACAAAAAACGAAGTTCGAACAAGAAAAGAAAGAATACGAAACTAGAGAAAACAGATTAAAAGAAGAATTGGTTCGAGCAAATAGAATTGCATATGAATTAAAAGTCAAAAATCAAGATGAACAAAAACAAATACATCCCGCATATGTTCAAATGAAAAAAGAACAAAAGCAATTTGAAGAAAAGAAAGCGATAATTGAACAAAGATTAAAAGAACACGAAACAAGATTAATAGAAAAAATAAATTACAATGAAAATTTATTAACATCTATCGCTAAAGAAAAACAAAAGTTAGATCAAATAAAAGCACAAGTAGAACAAGGCGGATTTTCAAATTACTTAAGCCATAAATTAGCAAACATTTCAGAGGATGATTATTCCTTACAACACGAAGAAATGAAAGAAGTTGTTGCTCCTAATATGGAGATAGTTAATGAAATAAAGGATTTAGTAAATGCCTGTAAAGCTTCTTTAGACTCAGGAGATTTAATAAACGCACGAGATACATACAATCATCTAAGACAAAAATTCTTGAATAAAAAGTTCTCAGAAGCCCAAAGAACTGATTTATACAGAGAAATAAGAGAGTTGTATGATGATATAAATCTTAAAATTCTCGAAAGACAAGCATTAAATCACTTATAGAAAAGAATTTAATACATAAGGCATTTTCAATTACATGATTGAATTGTCTTTAAAGGATTTTTCTCAAACTGCATTAAATATATCTTTATCTTTAGCGTCATTACTTAAAAAAGATTTAAAGTTAACTCATTTAGAAAAATTAGATGAAACAACAATCTTAGCAATAAACGTTTTAAGAGAAGGAACAGGAGCATACATAGAAGGAGCTATTGAGAATTCACATAAACTAATATTTCAACCAACCAAACATTTCAGTTTAAAAAAAATTTCAGCTACATTACCTAAAGGAGAACCAATTTATGAATTCTTACAACCGTTGTTGTTGCCAACCCTATTTTCAGGTAAAAAAATAACTTTCGATTTAGAAGGAGCCACAAGTTCAGCAATAAATCCCTCCTATGATTACATTAAAGAAGTACAATTAAGATACTTTACAAATTTTATTTCAAAGCAAGATTTCCATATTTCATCAGCAGGATTCTTAGGTCAAAACAATGGTAAAGTAAAATTAATTCTTCAAAGTAAATCTGAATTTTCATCTACTCCTCTTAAAAAACTAAATTTACTTTATTACAAAGACATAATTGGAATAAAATTAATATTAAATACAAACAAAGAATTGATGAAAGAAAACTTTGTAGACAACATAAGAGATTTATTTAAATTCTCATTTCCAAAAATACCTATATCTGTGTTACCTCGATATTTTGAAGACATAGAAGGAATTTCCTTAGACGCATTCATATTATTTGGAGAAAACAATTCATTTGACAACGACCTAGCCTTCGTTAAAGGCCAAAGTTTGATAGCGCCACAAGAGTTTACATTATCTTCCTCTAACTTTCAACAAATAATTTTAGATTTTATTCTTTCTCTCAAAGAAAAAATATCTAAAGAGGGAATAGACATATTCTTAGCATTAGATTTAATTCCTTTATTAGGTTTATTTGGCGGGGAAATAATTGTTGAAGAAGTAAATAAAGACATATTGGATGTAATTTTTGTTGTTGAAACTATAGTGGATGTAAAATTCAAGGTTTTGGGGAATAAGATTCAATGTGTTGAACCTTACGAACAGGATATAATCTCTATAGATGATTTGTGAATAAACTGCCTTTTGTCGAAATATTTATATATTCATATATGAACATAAATGTTAAGGTTCAAATATGAAAAAAAATAAAAAATCTTCTGATTTCGATATTAAATGGTGGTTTTGGCCACTTATAGTTATGGGATATTTACAATTTATTTCTCTTCAATTTTGGATAATTTATTTATTTGTGTTAAACGAAACAAATAAGAAAAATCATCAGTTGTCTTTCGGAAGACGTTTAACCAAAACAGCTTTTGTAACTGGAATTTTTCTAGGCATCATTTTATTTATAGGTGCTTTGGCAGGAATATTTTCTTAAATTAAGATTCGTATTTGCTAAATATACATTTTGAATCGCTAAAAATGGGAAAATTTACTAAAAACATTTATATATTAATTAATTAAATTAAATTCTAAAATGAATAATGCCGAACCACTCCCGTTTTATAAAGAAATAGTATATTATGTGGGTTTAGTTGCTCTTATAAGTTTTGGTTTAGTTATTTATTCCGTAATTGGAACAAATATGAATTCCCATTTAATGATTTCTTCGATGTTATCTGCTTTGATTTTTGGGAGTCTAGCTTATTTTATGTGGGCTACAAAATGTCCTTATTGTAAAAGATCTTTTTCTAAAAAAGAACAAATTGAATGGAAAGAAGATTTAGGAATAAAGAAAGAACCATATGTTTTTTATTCAAAAATGTATAAATATTCTGATGGTTCAACTGAACCAATAGAAAATAGTAAAAAAACAATAATGCGAGATAAAAAATATGATAGGCAGTATTATGTTTGTAAAACATGTAAATACGGGAAGGACAAGGAATGGTCCGAGATAAAATCAAAGTGGTTGGGAGAAGAACCAAAAATTCAATATGTGAATAAGAAAGGAAACTCAAAAGGATTTGGCATTGATTTATTTGAAGAAGATAGTTATGAATATAGAGGAAAAAGAAAAAATATTCCTAGAGCAGTTAAAGAAGATTTATGGATTAAACATTTTGGTAAAAAATATTTTGGTAATTGCTTAGTTTGTGGAACAACTATGGAAACCAACAAATTTGAGGCAGGACACATTAAATCAGTAGCGAATGGAGGTTCAGATAATATGTCCAATCTTAAACCAATCTGTATGAAATGTAATCGAGCAATGGGAACAAGAAATTTATATGAATACAAAAATGAATATTATTCAAATAAAAACAAAAATTAACATATTTCTGAAATAAGTTCAAAAAACAAACTATCTATACACGATAAATTTAATTTGTTGATTTAACTTCTCAAATTCTATTAAATCGAAAGATTTATATATAAGTATTCATCAACGTTGTTGACTTGAGGTCAACGAGGATAAAAATGGATGAAGAAAAAACACCCTCAAATGAAGATTTACAACAAGAAAACGGAGAAT
>JAQUYS010000013.1 GCA_028691765.1 Candidatus Nanoarchaeia archaeon
TTTTAATTTCTTCTTTTAAACTATTTATTCGACTATGCAATTCACTTTCTGAATTGCAAATGCTTAATTTAAGATCATATAATTGAGATGGTTCTTCTGCCAATATGCTTGTAGGGATTAAAACACTCATAGTCAATATTTCTTTCAAGTTCATATTTAATGTAATTCAGAGTTCATTTATAAGTTTAACTTTTATAAGAGCCAATATATATCTCAGTATACTAATAACCACAATATTTATAAAGGGTAGAATATTACACCCGCAAATCGAGGTGAAAACAATGACACAATTATATGGAAGAAATGTAGCAATTACTTCAAGAATACCAAGTGTATCCGATACTACAAGTAAATTAGAACGAACAACTGAAGAAATAATTGCAGCTTATTGGGAAAAACGTAAAAACAATCCATTTATGGCAAGTTCAACTTCTCAAAAATACTCTACATTAAAAGTTCATAGTGAAATGTACATGTAATTTTTATTTTTAATTAACTTTTTAAATTGGAATTCTATTTTTAATTTATGTCTTATGATGTTATTTTTGTAACTGGAGAATTGTTTTTTGATCATCCTATGTCTGGAGTAGCAATTTTAAAACGATTATTAGAAAAATATGGTTATTCTGTTGCTGTAATTGAACAACCTCAATCTTCTAAAGATTTAACTAAATTTGGAAAACCTAATTTATTTTTTGGAGTTACATCTGGAAGTATTGATTCAATGGTTAGAAATTACACTCCTCTTAAGAAAAAACGAGAAGAAGATGATTTTTTAGATTATGATGAGAATGTTAAAGACAGAGCAGTAATTGTTTATTCTAATTGGATTAAAGAACAATTTAAAGACATATGTATTGTTTTAGGTGGAACTGAAGCAACCCTTAGAAGATTCACTCATTATGATTATTGGGATAATAAATTGAGAAAATCCATTTTATTGGATAGTAAGTCTAACATTCTTGTTTATGGTAATGGTGAAAAACAAATTTTAGAAATCGCAAAAAGACTTAAAGAAAAAAAAGATTTAACTAGAATTGAAGGAACGTGTGTTATTTCTAATGAATTTCCTATTGGTTGTAAACTTCTTCCTTCTCATGATGACGTTAGTAAATCTAAGGAAAAATTTATTGATATGCAAAATATGTTGGATAATTCTTCTTTTTTGGTTCAAAAAGTAAATGACAAATTTATTTTGCAATTCCCTTCTCCTAAATATACTTCAAAAGATTTAGATGAATATTATGAATTTCCATTCACTAGGAAAGTTCCGAAAACATTAAGGGGTTTTGAATTTTCTGTTGTGACTCACCGTGGTTGTATTGGTGGTTGTAATTTTTGTTCTTTAAAATTAATACAGGGTGAAAAGATAATTAGTCGTAGTGAAGATTCAATATTAAGAGAAATAAATTTGTTGGTGAAACATCCTTCTTTTAAAGGAAATATTGATGACTTGGGGGGCCCTAGTGCAAATATGTATGGTATGGATTGTGAAAAATGTAGTTCAGGAAAATGTATTGTTTGCAAGAATTTAGATCGAAGTCAAAAAAAATTGATTTCTTTGTTAAAAAAAATAAATAAAATTGAAGGAATAAAACATACATATATTAGAAGCGGTATTCGTTTTGATTTAACTAACGAAGAGTATATTAAACAATTGATTTCGGGAGGACATATATTTAACACCTTAAGGATTGCTCCTGAACATGTTGATAAAAATGTTTTAACATTGATGAACAAGAATGTTGATGATTTAAATAAATTTATTTCTTTGTTTGAAAAGATGCAAGATAAGTTTAATTATAAAGAATTGTCTTATTATTTTATGACTGCTCATCCTGGTTCTTCTATGGAAGAAGTTGAAAAGTTAGCGAAGTATATGAAAAAATTAAAGAATGTTGAAAGTGTTCAGATATTTATTCCGACTCCCATGACTAACTCCACTTGTATGTATTATACTGGTATGGATTTGAAAAAAAATAAAATTTATGTTCCGTATACGTATAATGAAAAGAAAAAACAAAAGAACATTTTATTTTCCAAGCCACTTTAAGAAATTTTTTCTGTATTTGAATGGTGCATCATATTTTTCAGATAATTGTAGATATTCTTCTTTTAATTTTTCTAATGAGGTTCTAGGTTTTCCTTTTAATTCTTCAAATATGGCGGGATTTTTTACAACTTCTCGTCCCACCATTACTCCTTTAACTCCAACTTTTTTTAATTGGTCGGCAATTTCTTTTGTGTTTATACTTCCATTGGCAATTATGTCTTTTCCTGTTTCAACACATTCTGGAAGAATTGAATAATCGGGAAGATCATCATAAGATTGACTTCCATATCTTGCATGAACTATAAAAAATTCGGCATCTATTTCATTAATCAAATTAAGATAAACCTTGTTCTTTTTCTCATTCAAATTTAAACCTAAGCGTAATTTTATACTTAGGGGGTAATTTTCTTTTTTGAATAGATTAGTTATTTTTTTTATTTTATTTATTCTTTTTATCATTGCACAGCCTTGACCTAACGCAGTTACTTGTGGGCTTGGACAACCTAAGTTTAGATTAAATCCTTTAAATGATTCGTGTGGTTTAAACATAGTGAGAAATTTAGAAAAGTGTTCTTCTTTTCCGCCAAGAAGTTGAATCATAGTTGGTGTTTTGTCATTAAATTTTAATCTGGTCCATGTTGAAGCATTATTTCTTGCCAAACCTTCAACTCGAGTGAGTTCTGTAAATGTTAAATCGGCACCATGATTATAACAAAGGGTTCTAAATGCATTATCCGTTATATCTTCCATGGGGGCAAGCATATATGAAAATTTCATACCTGGAGATAATTTGATTAATATAAAAAGATATCTTTATATATTAGTTTGAGCTAGCGAGAATTCCAAGGTATTTGGGTATACTTAAGTGTATACTGAGATATGTTAAAATGGAAACGGAATTGTTGATAAATCTGGGAATTTTGATTTTTTTCTCTATATTAGGTGGGATAATATCCACTAAGCTTAAACAACCGTTTGTTCTTGGTTTACTTCTTGTTGGAACTTTAATCGGTCCTAATGCACTGGGTTTGATTGCGAATCCTGAATTAATAGATATTTTTATTGAATTTGGCGCAATATTATTTTTATTTATTGTGGGAATGGAATTTTCTGTAAATAAAATAATGGGGGTTGGTATAAAGGCCATAATTGTTTCTGTTTTTAAAGTTGGAATTATGTTTTTTGTAGGTTTTAGTACAATTGTTTTATTGGGTTTTGATATTGCTACAGCTACCTTTACTGGCGTTATGTTATCTTTCTCCAGTACTATGATTATTATGAATGTTTTGAAACAAAAAAAATTAATTCATAGGAAAGAGATTCCTCTTTTAATTACTGTTCTTGTTTTAGAAGATTTATTTGGAGTTGTGGCTCTGATTTTCTTTAAAGCTATGAAAACAAGTGGTGGCTTAACTTTAATTAATTCCGTTCAAAATTTAATTATTAGTTTAACTATTCTCATCTTAGCATATATTATAATTTCTAAATTTGCAGAAAAGTTAATTACTTGGATTCATTCTAATACTAATGATGAAATGATTTTATTTACAGGCTTACTTTTATGTGCGGGATTTTCTCTTCTTGCATATTATTTAGATTTAAGTCCTAGTGCAGGTGCTTTTTTGGCAGGAAGTATAATTTCAAATTTTAAAGAAGCAAAATCATTTCACAAATCAATTCAACCATACAATTTTATGTTTACTTCGTTTTTTTTCATATCAATGGGAACTATGATTAATTTAGGTGCCATTTTAAGCAACTATTGGGTAATTTTAGTTTTACTTATTTCCATATTTATTGGTTTAATTTTTGCAGTCGGCTTAGTAACTAAAATATTTGCAAATTATAATAGTGAATCTGCAGTGTTTAGCACCATTGTTATGTTGCCTCCGGGAGTTTTTTCTTTGCTTGTGGCGAAAGAATCTTTAGCATATGGTGTTTCAATTGATTTAATCAGCGTTGTTTCAATAATTATTTTAATATTAAGTGTTGTGTTAAGCATTCTGTCTGTTAAGACAAATGTTTTATTGGAAGAAGTTAACAAAAGAAGAAATAAAGATTCTGTTAGTAATAAAGTGATAAAGGCGATTTCAGAATATTTTGAAACTCTGTTTGATGAATTAAATTCAGATAATGCTTACACTAAATCTGTGAAAAAAAGTTCTGGAAAATTGTTTAAGCAATTGTGTTTCTTTATTTTTAGTGCAATCATATTAAAGGAAATTTTACAAAGAGTATTTAATTATTCAATTTTTTATTTCATATTAGTTGTTAGCATACTTATTTTAAGTTTACAATTAGTTTATTTAATTAAATTTTTCAACAATTTACGTGAGAGTATTATTTCTCTTATGAGTTCTCTTGATGGAGGAATAAAAGTAAAAAAAATCAGGAATGGAACAAACCATTTACTTTTTGCAGTTATTTTATTGTTTATTGGAATATTCTTTCCTTTAATTATTTTTATGTTAGGTTGGTCTAAACTCTTCCTTTTTATTTCCGTACTTATTTTAATTTGGAGCACTTCTTGTTTTTACAATTCTGGAAAGTCTTTTAATAGGTTAACTTATTATTCGACAGGATTCAAATATAAAAAATTTAATTATGATTCAGCAAAATTATGGTCAGAAAATAACAAGGTTTAATAATATGAAAGGGTGAAAAGTAACATGTTAGATTATTTGATGAATACTTGGTGGGCAATTCCGTTAATGATTTTCTTTGCGAGAATTCTTGATGTGAGTATTGGTACAATTAGATTAATTTTTATTTCAAAGGGCATGAAAAATTATGCACCTATACTCGGTTTCTTTGAAGTTCTTATTTGGCTCTTGGCGGTTAAAAAAGTTATGACTGATGTTGCTAATCCTATAACTTATATCGCATATGCTGGTGGTTTTGCTACTGGAACTTATGTGGGTATGTGGGTTGAAGAGAAAGTTACAACAGGAAAAGTGTTGATTAGAGTAATCACTAAACAATTTGATGTATTGACTACTGAATTAATTGAAAACAATTATCCTTTTACGGCTGTAGATGGTCAAGGAAAGCATGGAGAGGTTAAAATTTTCTTTTTGGTTGTAAATAAACATCAAATAAAAGAACTCATGGATTTAATTAAGAAAATTACTCCCGCTGCATTTTACACAATAGAAGATGTACGTTATGCTAGAGAAAATCCTGAATTATTGATGAATAAAAAGAAAATTTCTCCTTTTTTCGGATTTTTCAGAAAAGATAAGTAATTCGTAACTTTTATAAATAAGTTGTTACTTATAAGTAAAAACATGGTATTTGAATTTGAACAAGAAAACCTGCGAATTAAAACAAAAGAAGACCTAGTTAGAAAAGTTCTAACTTCAATTCCAATAATGGAAATCAAAGCAGTTAAAGAATTCGCCGATGGTGGAAGTGTCGAAGAATTCGAAAAAATAGCTAAATATTGTTCTCAAGTATATATTGCTGAATGTTCTAAAACTGGTTGTGCTTATGAGCAATATTTAATAAATACTATGGACACCTATAATGTTTTATCTTGTGATGAAGAGGCAGATTTAGATGATGTTATTTTTAATGTATTAAAAACAAAAGATTTTGCTATTGAAGGAGATAAAGATTCTCCCTATAAAATTAAGCCAAGCCTGTTTAAACATATTCTAAGAGAGGTATATGTTCCAGGAATGATGCAACATTCAACATTGAAAAAACTTGATGAATTATTTATAGATTCCGTTATGCATTACGTTTTAGAGAATAAAACTGAAGAAGAGTTAGAATTTTATGATGAAATGAGTCATAATGATATAGTTCAACACATTGTGTTACATATGGATAAAAATGATGTAACTCAAATAAGAAAAACTTATAAACTTTTTTTAAAAGATGGTAAATATCTAAAAGTGGTTTAATTAAGTGGTTTTTATCCCCTTTTAAAGGGTTTAAACCCTCAATCAAACCAAACCTTTATAAAATAAAATTAATTCCCTGAAATTCTGTGTATTATTAATAAAGGAAGATTAAAATGGCAAAAACTATAAGAGCATGTGCATGGAGAAGATTAGAACGTCCATATACAAGAAAATCTAAATATAGATCAAAATCATACGTACGTAGTGTACCAACTAACAAAATTGTTAAATTTGAGATGGGAAATACTTCTAAAGAGTTCCCTTATGTTGTGAGTTTACACTCGGATAGAGATATTCAAATACGACATAATGCGTTAGAAGCTGGCCGTAAAAGTGCAAACAAAAAATTAGAAGATTCTCTTTCAAGAAATGGATACAAATTAAAAATTTGTGTTTATCCTCACCATATTTTAAGAAACAACCCATTAGCTTCTGGTGCTGGTGCAGACCGTATGAGTACTGGTATGAAAATGAGTTTCGGTAAAGCAGTTGGTATTGCTGCAAGAATTATGGAAGGACAAAAAATCATTGAAGCTTATGTTCAAGAAAAAGATATTGAATTAGCAAAAAGAGCGATGACTTTGGCAAGACATAAATTTCCTAAAGGCGGAACAATTCAAGTTGTAAAACGAGAAATTGCAACTGCTTAATTTTTATTATTTTTATTTATGATATTCTCTATTATTTAAAATCATAAAAGACCTATAAATTTGTTCTATTAACATTACTCTGGCCATTTCATGAGGGAATGTGGCTTTAGAAAGTGAAAAAGTATCGTTAAATTTCGCTTTAAACTTATCTGTGAATCCTGTTGGTCCTGCAATCAGAAATACCACATCATCCATATTTTTTTCATATGTTTGTATTTTTTTAGAAAAATTGGTAGAATCGTATTGTATTCCTTTTTCATCGAGAAGAATGTATTTTTTGCCTGGGTGGTTTTGAATATAATCTTCAACCACTTTAGATTCATCTTCTTTATTTGAATCTTTGAATTCAAGTAATTCTATTTTGTGAAATAACTTTACACGTCTAAAATAATCTTCAAATAAAGTTTTAAAATTAATATTTTTCAACTTACCAATACATAAAAGAGTTATCATATGTCATCGCTAGAAACGTTTGTATGTTTTTGTATGAATCTTCTTCTTTCTGCTTCGTCATCTTCAAGTCTTTTTGTAAACAAGTCGAATAAAGCAGGTTCTAGTCTTAGAATGTCTTTCATAGTTACAAAACCCATTAGTTTTTTCTCTTGCATCACAGGAAGTTGAGAAATTGAATTTGAATTCATAACTTCAATTACTTCTTCAACAGATTTTGTTGGTGAAACTGAAACTACGTCTGTAGTCATAACTTGTTTAGCTTTTGTGGTTTCTAGGTTTTCGTTATTTGCAACAACTCTTTGAACTATATCGTCCACAGTAATTAATCCCTTCACTTCATTCTCATCACATACAACAATACTACTTATGTTGTATTTTTTCATTAATTTAGACACAGTTACAATATTGTCTTCTAATCTGCATTTAATTGGATTAATTGACATCATCTCAGCTACAGCTAGTGTTCTTCTCATTTTAATTTCCCCCTAACTAAAGTTGAGGGTTTAGTCTTTAAAAGATTTGTGGAAAATAACTTAATGCCGGAAGCTGAAGTCGGGTAGCGGGATCTGTTTGCAGAGTTCTGAAGTCCGTTGGCGGGGCAGTATTCTGCATCCTGTGTTCTGCTTATCTGTTTATGAGTATTTCTATGTCGTTACCGAACAATTTCTTTAAATCATCAAATATTGCATGTTTTATGAATGCTTTTTTAGGAATTTTTGAGTTTATTAAAGCGTCCTCATATTCTTCCATACTAGACTCTTCTATGTTTGTTAATTTTCCTTCTTTAGTTAATTTTGCTTTGGTAATTTTTTTATCTTCAGCATCTAAATCATAAATTATGTAAGCAACATTCTCTAAAAGCATTATTTCTGCAAATTTGTCACCGTATTTCAATCTGAATTTGGTTTTTTCTAATTCTGCTCCACGTTTTCTTTGTATTAATTCAATTAATCCAGATGTTAATTCTTTAGCATCTTTCTTTATTTCTACAAATTCTGTTTTGCTTAATTTATTTAAATCAAATTCTTTTTTAGCTTTTAATACATTTGAAAGTAATCTTGAAAAGCTTTCGGGAGCTAAACCTTTTTTGATTATATGTTCTTTGAATTGTTTTTCAACATCTTTTTCATCAACTGAATTTATGTTTTCTAATTTTAATGTGTCTCGAGTTATTGTGATTATGTTTTCATATATTTGAGTCATATCTAATTTCAGTTTTCTTTCTTCTATGTCTTTGAAAAGAGTTTCTAATCGTTCAAGGTATTCTTTTCCTTCTTTCATTAATTCATCTATTTCTGTTCCTGTAACTTTTGTTTTTCGCCCATATTCTATGTTTTTATGAGTTGTGATTACTTTTTCTAAAGTTTTTACGAACTTTTCTTCGATTAATTTTTCTTTTTGAACGAAAACTTCTCTCATTACTCCGTAAGTTTCTCTTGGAGTTGTTGGTGCAATACCAAACATCATTAAAGCTGCTTGTGATGGATTTAAGACTGCATAAAATAAATCTTCCATAACTATGTCTTTTAGTTTATATCCTATTCTATCCATCATTTGACTTCCAGAATGAAGGAACATTTCAATAGCTTCTGGTGACGGTTTTATTCTTCCCATTTGAAGCAGTTGTTTCCACGGCATAAACATTCCTCTATCATAAAATGGAATTCCGTCTCTTAAGAATGTAAACATGACTGGATGTGCATCTTTAATTGAATCCCAGTAATCTGTTAAAAGCCAAACTTGAATGTTTAATTTGTTTGTGATGCCTGTCATTTGACCGACTTCTCCACCCATTCCAATTATTATTGCTCTAAGTTTGTCTCTCAACTCAACTCTAGTCATTTTTTTAACATCTGTATCATCTATTACTATGAATACATCTATGTCTGAATCTTTATGAGCTTTTCCTTGAGTTAATGATCCTCCAAGAACGTATGAAACAATATATTTTTCAAACTTTTTAAGAACCATGGTTTTATGTATTTCTGAAATTTTTATTGCTGCTAACATGCCTTTATCATAAACTGGTGCAGACATTGCAATCATTTGTAATCCTTCATGTTTTGAATCGTAACATTGTTCCCAAAGTTGTGTTAATAAAATATTATGTATAACTAAATGTTTGTTTATTGGTTTAGCAATTTCATCTAATTTTTTTTGTAGTTTTTCAGCTAATTCTTCTTTGCTTGTTTTTTTACTATCTGCATCATCAATTAAAACTAAAACATTTACGTCGTCTTTTTTCTCTTCATTTGGTGGTAGAAGAGCTACTCCTAGAATGTTGTCTCCAAAGATTTCTAAAACTTTATCTTTGAATTTTTCTATGTTTGCTTTTATGGATTCTAATTTTTTTCTGGATTCTTCAGGAATTTCTTCCATTCCTTTTTCTGTAGGTAATTTAGTTTCTACTTGGACTTTTTTTGTTGTTTTTTTTACAATCTTTTTCATTTTATTCATCTCTATTCAAATTTAGGTATTGCGAAGAATAGTTTATCTTCTTGGTATTGTTCTATTTCTTGCAGTTCTTGCATGTCATCCCATGATCGAGGTAATGGCATTTCTAAAACGTAAAGGATAATTTTCTTATCGCTATAAATTGTTGCGGGATTTAAAGTTAGATTTAATTTAATTCCTCCACTCAACCATGTTGTGAAATTTTGTTCTGGCAGGGTGACTGGATCTTCGTTACATATTAATTGAGTTATTAGGTCTCCGGCACATGGATCAATTGTATCTGATGGAATGTGAATTCCATTATAATTAAATACAGAAATATCTAAATCATATGTTCCTGGTGAAAGTTCTAATGTGTATTTTTCTTTTCCTGTAAATGATTCTGTAACAGGGTCTAGTTTATTTATTTCTTCTATTAATTGGTTTCTTGTTTCTCCATCTATAGTTCCTTCTTGGAATGCTTTTTCTATTGCTTGTATTGTGTTTGGAGATGTTCCTGTTGTTTGAGTTGCTGTTGTTTGTGGTTGTTGATATTTCAAGAAGCCCATTACAGGAATTGTATCATCATAGGGATTTGATTTTTGGTTTTCTATGTTGATCATTGCAACTTCGTTATCTTCTAATGTGCTGTATAGTTGGTCGTATAAAACCATTGCATCTCCTCCTGCAATTTGAATTGCTGAAATATCTTCAGGAGTTCTTTTTAAAATAAGTATTTCTTTTTCTTGTAATGGCCAAAGTTCAGCTGTAAATTCTGCGTTCTTTCCGTCTAGTTTGTTATCGTATGCTAAAGTTGTTCCTGCATAACCTTTTTTAGTAAATTTAAGGTATCCGCCAATTTCACAATAAGGTAATGTTGTTGTGAAAGTTGCTTGTCCTTTTGAATTTAATTTAGTTACACCGAAATCATATTCTCTACCACAAACATAACTTACTAAAACGTCTTGTAATGGTGTTGATAAGTATTTGTCATAAGACGTTATCGTGATATTTTGAGGAAGTCTTACTTCGAGGTTTGCTATTCCCGTTTGATAGGGTGCATCTATGTTTAAGTTTGTGAAATTGTTGTAAGCGGGAACGTTATTTCGGACATTTACCTCTACTGCGAAATTTAAATCGAAACCTTCTCCATTTAATGCTTCGTCATCATTTATTGTGATTACTAAAGGATATCTTATATCATACTTGAATCTGTAATCTTTCATGAACAAGCCTGCAAATTTCATAATTATATTTGATTCTACTTCTAAATTGGATGGTTTGATTAAGGTGTTTCCGTTTCCTACTTTTACATATATTGGATTATATGTGTATTGATGATAAACATTGTATGGATATTGTGTGTTGTCGTCTCCTAATTTTGGATTCATACCCATATATGTTCCGTCCGAGTATTTTGTATATTCATCTTCTCTTTCTTCGTAAATAGGATAATAATTTTTTGCATTCATGAAATTAATTAAAGACATAAATGGTAATAAATCGTATTGTAGAATTTCTTTTACTTCTGGTTGTACCCATATTTTTGTTTCTGGATTAAAGAATTGTACATCGCTGGTTGGTGGAAGAGGTTCATTTAAACCTGAATATATTGTAACTAAATTCATGGTTTGTCGCTCATAGAAATTAACTTGTTTTCCAAAGTTTAAAATTGAAGAAGCAAAGTTATACATTTCTGCAAAGTTTATGTTAAAGTCAACACCATAATCTTCTAATTCTCTTGTGTTGTCAGATTTTAATGATTTTATTTCTAAAGGATAGTTTAATAAAACTCTTGTTCCTTTTGGTGCGAATATAACTTGTGATTTTGGTTTTCCTTTAACTTCTATTTGATATTGATCACTTAATGAGTTGAAATTGTCTAAACAAGGTTCAAGGTTTTGGTCGATATAGTTTTCTAATTGTTCTTGTATGCTGTAGTCCCCTGTATTTGAACTTGCGCATGTTGCTCCGCTTCCTGGTTTACATAACGGAGGTCTGTTTGATTCTTCACAATACTTGTAATTACCACATTCATATAAGTGTCTCCAATAAGCTATTTTGTATGGTGTAAATGAAACTATGTCGCTTGCATAAGGTAAATCGTTATAAGTCATTCCAGGGAATTCAATCCATCCTCCTTGATTACCTAAAAGTCTAAGTCCGTCTAAAGAAACTTTATTCAAACATTGTTTTACTACATCAAATGTTGGTCTTGTTTCTAGAGAAACGTCAACCACATCTACTCCTGGCTCTCCTTCTTGTAATGAACTTGAAAGTGTGAAATATAGTGTTGCTGCTAGAAGTATGATTGCTCCAATGATTACAAATAATGTTACTTGTCCTTTTTTCATTTACTCACCTTAATAATCGTTAATTGCGTCTGGATTTGTACTTGGTGTATTTGATCTAGTTAAATCAGGAACATACTCTGGATTAAATGAACCCGTGTCATATGCTCCTAAACCTGTTGTGGAATCTTTTATATCTCTACAGTAAGTTGTTTTTGCATCTTGTTCTAAAGGAGGGAAAGGTTCTTCGAATTCAAAACATATTTGTTCATAATTTGTTACAGGCAACAATTGACTTAAAGCTTTTTCATCATTATTGAATTCTCCGTATTTTAATTCTCTCCAGGCAAGTTTGTATAGTCTCCATTCAACTCCTGGTTTTTTTAAGTAAACTTTGTATTTAATTGTTTCATCTGAAGCGACACCACTCGGTCGTCTTACATTTCCTAAATAATATGAAATTGTGTATAATGAATCTGTTTCGTTAATATCTAATTTTTCTGAAGCGAAAGTTAATACTGGTCGACAGGTTCCTGCTAAACATTGTGAAGCAGTTCCTTGGAATTCTCCTTCATCTCTGTCGAAATCTAGGAAAGGTGAACAAATTGAAGTTTTCCAATTGTCTGAACTTAAGTATGTGTTTGACCAATCTGAGATTGTTCCTAGAACTGTTTCATGTCCGAAGTCTGAAAGTATTAAGTAGGATTTAATTCCTTGTTCGTATAAGTAGGACATTGCGAAGGAAACTGCTTGGTCAGTATATTCGAAGATTGTGTTTATTGTTTTTGATCTTTCTGCTGCTCTTGCTTGTGCATTAGCTATGTTTGTTGTTGTAGTTAAGATTTTTTCCGGATTTGGATTTTCACCATATTGTTTCATCATGGAATCAACTTCTTCCAAAGTATCTAAATCAATTTGGGTACATCCTTCTTTGACTTCTCCTCCTGCACATCGACTAGACAAATTCAAATATAATTTATTAGTTCTCTCATACATTGCATTAGCTTCAGTAGTTCTTAATCTCGTATTTGCAACTATTGGTTCTCCATAATTTCGTTTCCATGTATTGAATGTTTCTAAATCGGTTCCAGCTAACCTAGTCGCAGCATTTGCATCTCCACCTAAATAACTCTGCATTGCGTTAGATAAATTAGTATTAGTACCATAATGACTTGGTTTTGATTCATCAAATCTATTTAAATTATTTATAACATTATTTGCAGCAGTAAATTGATTTGTAGGTGAAAGATCATAAGTTAATTGTCCATTTTTATATTCATATTTAGTAGTGGAAGGATTTGGATCTTTTCTGAGTAATTCTAATTGAGTATTACAATAAGGAGTATAAATGTGGGAATCTGTTGAGCTCAATGTTGCTCGGTCTGCACCCATAGAAATCAACTGATCTCTTGCAGCTTTTCCTGCATCATCATTTGCTTTCGCTTCAGTGAATAACTTAGTAACATCTCCTTTAGTCATTGTAACTGGTTTTACTCTGTATCTTAAATTAACTGCATCAAATAATTTAATTTCATGTACTTCTTTAAACCAACTATTACTTCCACCATCACATTCACTTACATTCTCTTTATTACATACTGCTAATGAACATATATCATCTTGAACAGGATATTGGAAATTCTTGGATGTGTCTGTAACTTTATACATCGCATCAGTAAATTGTCCAACTGAATGAGGTAAACGACAACCAATTATTCCAAAATAATCATAAAAATGAAGTTTATCTGCAGCTTTAACATATTTAAGATAAGAGTCGCAAGCATAATTATCTAAAACTGATTTTAAGACTTTAGGCATAATTCCTTGCACTAATGCATTAGCATTATCAATTAAATTCTTTGCTTGTCGTATGAATGGAAATTCAAATGCTTCTCCAACTAATGCTTGGCAAATATATTCTGATTCGGCTTCATCACAAGCGCCTAAACTTAATCCATATCTTGACATTTGTTTGTAACATAATAATTCATGACATTGAACTTGCCTATATTTATTTATATGATAAACAATTCCAGGAAAACACATTGTTGCAGCAGAACTAATTATGCTTTCTTTAACATCAGGTCTTCCAATTCCATTAAATAATTCCGTATCTAAAAATTTTCCGACTCCAGAATTTTTAGCATAGTCATCACTTAACCAATCACGCATATCTACATCGCTACTAAAAGAAGAAACCCAAAAATTAGTGTCTTTTGAATTTGCTTTATATTTATCGTCAGCATCACATTGTACCCAATTACAAGCCATTGTTGCAACCTGTCCAACTTTTGTGTCGCTTCCGATTAAAGAATTTAATCCATCTTTTATTCCTGCGCCTGTTGTTTGTACTGCTGTTCCAGAAGTAGTTTCGATTTTTGCTAAATCTGCACCAACTAATTCTATTTGAGCTCCGGTTAAACTTATTCCTGCCACACTTCGATAAATGGAACACATGTCAGACAATGAAGCATAGATTGTATCTAGATAACCTATCCACTCCATCATTCCTTCCATGGAATCTTCTTTCTCTTTTATCTTCTGAGCTAATTTTTCACCAGGAGCTAAATCACCAAGAGCGGAATTTCTAAACTTGACTGGAATTTTCATTACGAACTCAGTTGGGTTTACATAAACTGTATTTTGATTAACTCGAACATATGCGCTTACATTACAATAAATTTCAAATTGGTCTTGGTACATATTTGTGTTTGCCCATTTAAATTGTAAATTCAATCTATTGTCTTCATTCCAATTAAGATATTTATCTTCTATTTTGAATGAGAACATTGAACCAGCATTTACTTTTGAACCGTTTTCTAATTTAACGTAACAATTAGTTTCGTCTATTGAGTTGTAAGCTAATATTTGTACATCGTCAGATAATTTTTTACTTAATTTGAATTTTTGATATAAAGGAATTCCTGAGTTGGAACTTTTCAACATTAAACTTATTGCGATTCTATTATATCCTTGTTCTGCCATGGATATTGCGGTTGCATCGTTAAAATATTTTGGAGTTATTATAGAAACATTACCATCGAATTTATCTACAAATAATCTGTATCTTTCGGGAACGGATTCTCGCCCTACTCCATCTACTGCTGTTATAAATACATTTATGTCTCCTGCATTTTCTGCAATTACATTCCAAGTACATGTTGCGCCAGTGGATGTTTTTTCACAAGTTCCTTCTGCTGTTTGATTGTTATTGTTTAATTCTTCAAAATCTGCGAAAGCTTTTATGGATGTTGCATCATCAGTTATGTTTGCAATTAATATTATTGTGTCTTTTTGTTTTAATGGTGTTGTTGATGGAAGTGAATTTCCTATAACGTATGTATGTGAAACTTCTTTTACTTCTGGAGGAAGTTCATCACAAATTACTTTTGTTTTGTAAAATTCAAATGGGTTTCCTGCGTCATCTGAACTTGGTATTCCTCCTGAAGAAACTAAACCTAGTTCTAATCGGTCTCCACTATAACATGTCGTTAAATGGGATTTTTGTATGCATTGATTTGATGAGCAATTTAAGAATTGTTTTATTGAATCTGTTCCTAATTTAAAAAATACTTTTCTTTGGTAGAATGTTCCTACAGAATCACTGAATTGAAGAGTTATGTCGTTGAATCCACTGCTTTTTATGAAACATGTGTCTCCTTCGCAATAATTTGTTTTTAGAGATGTTACTGTTGGTTTTGTATCGTCTAGTTTGAAAGTTATTTGTTTAGTTATATTTGTTTTTGTTTGGTTTAGATAAGTTATGTTAAATTTTAAATTCACAGTTGAATTTTTGGGATTTATTTTTACAAGGGGCATTTTACAAAAATATCCTGTAAAGCTTTTTGTTGTTATGTTGTTTTCTGTTTCCTCAACATAATTTTGAAAACAATGTTCTTCTAAGAAATCAATTTCATTGTATTGTGTCATTAATGAGGGTAAAGGATATATTTCAGTTATATCTCCGACTACGGCAGATAGATTTTCAGGAGTATTTATGTTAAATTCTAAATTTGCTATTTGTACGTTTTTGTAATTAACATACTCTAATTGATTATCTCCCCAGAAGAAACCTATTCCTTCTATTGTTGCTTCTGCTTGAGCGACATTTAAGATTATTAAGAACACGCTCACCAACATAAAAAACTGCATTAATCTTTTTTTGTTATACACCTGCACAAGCCCCTTTATTAACACTTAGCTGTTTTTATAAAAACATCATTTATAAAGGTATCGTTTAATTAAAAAGGTAAATTTAAATATTTCTTCTTAAAAAAAAGAACATGATTAACTTTTTCAAAATATTTTCAAACCATAAACTAGATGGAGAAATATTAGAACAATATCAATTAATCTACTTGTATGTTGAAGAAATAGAAAAAGATTTGCTTCTTTTTTACAAAACTAGATGGGTTGATTATGTTAAAAAGCTAAAAGAAAATAATAAAGAGCTAAACAGAGATCAAGCGACATTGAAAAAAATATTTCATTTTATTTTAAGATTAAAACAAGAATATCAAAATTTTGCTCCTAATAATAAGAAATTACATGAATTTAGAGGAACACAAGATATTGCAGATAAAAAAGAGTTATTAACCAATCTTGAAAATATTTTTGCGTTACTTGAAACAATACAACATGAAGTTAAATTAAGTATCAGTGAAGAACAATTAAAAAACTTTAGTTTATTACATTTATTTAAACACGTGAATGATTTAATAATTAGAGATAAAATATATCAAGAATTAATACATAATGATAAGGAAAAAGTTATTAGTTTGATAGAAACTATTTATTTGGATGCCCTTAAAAAGAAACAAGAGGGAAGTTTATTAATTAATGGTAAAACTAAAAAGTTTACGCTAGTTTATTCAGATTCATTTTCTTCAAAGAAATTAAATGTTCTTAAATTAATTCCCTTACTAAATTTAAAATATAAAGAAAATAACGATGAATTACCAGATTTAAGCGAACTTGAAGAAAGAAATAACTTGTTATTTGAGTTTCATAAGGATGCAACTTTGCCTGTTCCTCACTATAATCTTTTATTCAAAGGAGAAAATATACATGTTGTACCTAAAGAAGAAAGTAAACACCTTGCTCATTTGAAATGGGGGGCTTAATTTTTAGTATATATGATTAATTCTGGAATTAAACACCCTATCATTTTATGTTCAAAACGAAATTTATTTTGAAATAATTTTTCTGAGTTATAAGTTTGATTCAAAATATTTCTAACTTTGGGTTCAAAAACGTTTTTTCCCGTGCCCATTAAAGCCCTAACAATTCCTTCTTTAGAACTAACTAATTCATCCAACATCACACTTTTTGATCCAATTCTTCCTGTGCCGTGTTGCATGGAAGAACGATAATCGGCCCAATCTGAAGCATATAAGTATAATCCATCTACTGGATTTAAAGCCAATATTCCAATTCCTTCTGATTCCGAAACATCTATACTTCCCTTTCTATAAACTAATTCGTCCTTTTCTATTTTTACACTATTGTGCGTCCAATTATGATATAATTTTCCTTTTATTTGTAATTTTTTAGCTAAATTTAAAAGATATTCTTTACGTTTGTTCTCTGCAGTTTTTTCCAAGTTTTTTGCTTCTTCAAAAGTTGTTGGTAAATAATTTTCTTTGTTAAAATCTGAATGTAAAAAAACCATGTTGCTTTCACGTCGGTTTTTAGGATATCCTGTTGTGAAATCTAAAAAATGATTTCCTTGTCCAATATCCACATTTAGTTCATTTACTGCTTTGAAAATATCGCTTATCGTACTATTATCAAACGTTAAAGGCGGAATAATCATACCTGTAATTCCGCATCCTACATCTGTTTTTAAAATTTCAGGATTGTAATTTATTTTTTTCGTATCATCTACGGAATAAACCCATACGCTTCCGTTTGGAATTTTTTTATCTTTTGTATTTTCAGTAAAAAGAATTATTTCTTTTAAGTTTGGAATTAAATCGGGAGAAGGATAATAATAAAAATCACCATAATTTCTAACTTTAAAAGGTATTTCTCTTTCGAAATTTGGTTCTGAAAATAATGTTTTTTGCATCAATTTAAGAAAGTTTGCCCTTTTATAAATGTTTCGTTACTATAAAGTAGTATCTAAATGGTTAAAAAACTTTATAAACAAGATTAAAACCTTCAAAAGTATGGAAATAATTAATGTCGAAGCTCGATACAAAGAAGTTTTTTCTCTCCCAGAAGAATTTATGCAAACTTTGCCTAAAAAACTTATTTTATTTACAACAGTTCAATATTTTAATTCGTTGAACAATATTCAAAAACAATTAGAGAATCAAGGAATTGCAGTTAAATTAATTAAACCTAGACATACTTGTTATAATGGTCAAATTTTAGGTTGTTCTAATCAAGAGATAATTGAAGAAGGTGATTTTTTGTTTATTGGAGATGGGTTGTTTCATCCTAAGGCTTTGCTTTTAAAAAATACTCGAACTGTTTATGTTTTCAATCCTAAAACTGAAGAAAGTTTTGTTTTAACTACAAAAGATGTTGAAGGTATGAAAAAGAAAATATGGGCAAACTATGTTAAATTTTTATCTTCTAAAAAAATTGGTGTTCTTCTGACTACTAAGTTTGGTCAATATAAACCTCAATTAATGGAGTCTTTAAAAAAGGATTTTCCTGATAAGGAGTTTTATTTCTTTTTAGACAACACGTATGATTTTGCTTCGTTGGAAAATTTTCCGTTTATTGACTGTTTTTTAAACACTATGTGTGAGCGAATTGGTTATGATGATTCTGATGTTCAAGGTTTGTCTATTTTAAATGTTGAAGATTTATATTCGTTAAATAAATGAGCGAAATCTTTATATACTTATGCTACTCTCCAATAGTAACATATTAAAAAAGGTAAAAATGGGATTAAAACATAAAAGTACGCCTTTATCCTTAACTGAGATAACTTTAAAAAATTGGAAAGTAAGAGATGCTAGATATAGTGGAACGTCTGACATTTGCAGTCAAGATTATTTTTTCTTTCCGAAAAGGAATTCAGAAATTGAATTTGTAAGTTATAGGAATTACAAAAAATACGAAAAATTTGCAGAAGGAGATAAATTAGTTGTTGTTCGTGGAAAAAACAATCAAGAAATATCATTTGAAACAGATGACACAAGAGCAGACATTAAATATACTCATACTGGAGGAGACATTCCTCTTTGGCCAATGAAATTAGCTCAAGGTACTTTTAATCATTTATTAGCTGAAGAAATAATGCAGACGTTGCCTGAAGAAATTAAAGAAAAAATTAGTTCAACTAAACTGGTAACTCCAACACCGGATGAATATATGGATACTCAATTATTACTTTCAATATATAAATAATTTTTATTTTTTAATTTTCTTATTCTAATTTAAATTTTAAAAAGAAAGACATTTAAATAACTGAGAAGACAAAATAGCATAGGTGTGTTATTATGGATAATGAAGAAGTTGTACAATTAGCTGAGACTTTGATGAAAGGAGGTCTCGTTCTTAATAAAAATGAAGCTCTACGAATGGCTAGAGAAATGGTGGAAACCACAGGTAAAGTAATTAAACAACAAAATGTTCGTAGAACTGAACAAAACGATGGTAGAAGATTGCCTCCTATAATGAAAGACTTGCCTAAAGAAGAAATTTCTGTTCCTAAAATTCAACCTAAAGAAGACCCTGTTGTTCAAACTCAACCTAAAGAAGATAATTGGACTCAAAGAGCTACAAATCAAATTACATCTAATAATGAAATTCTTAAAACTCTTGATGAAATTGGAAAGAAAAAACTTTCAGATCCAAATGATTCCTTGAATGGTGCAAAATCTGATCCTGCGAATTATAATAAAATTGAAAATTTTAATGCTCCTCCAAAACAATCTGATTGGTTACCAAGTGGAAATAGATTTCAGCAAAATGGAAATTTAGAGCAAAACAGAGAAAAGATGTTACGAGATGCTGAAAACAGAATGCAAAATACAGAAAGTAGATTTCCGCAATCTGAAAATAGAATACGGCAACCTGAGAACCGAATGCAGAATACTGAAAATCGTGTTCCGCAACCAGAATTCAACATCCCTCCTCCTGGTCCTTCTCCTGAAGATTACACTTCTATGAATATGTCCGGAAGTTTAAATGACATGATGGCTGAAGAAGAACAACATGAAAGAAATGTTGCGATTGAACAAGCAAAGGAAAATGAACCTAAGTTTGAAGCTCCTGAGCCTCCAAAAATGGATGAACTTTTGGATGTTCCTATGGATGAAATCGAAGAAAAACCTCAATTTAATGAAGATTCACAATTTGAAGCACCTATGGAAGAAAATATTCCTACAGATGCTCCTGTTGAAAACCGAGATGAATTTTTATCTTTAAAGAACGATGATTTTAATATAAATGTGAATTCTGGTGAAAATCAGCCTTTAGAAGAAAATAAAGCTGAAATTCAACCTGAAACACCTAAAGAAGAAGAAGAAACCGTAGAAGAAGTAAAAGAGCCTGAAAAAAAGAGTAAATGGACTCCAGAAGAAGAAAAACTAAGAGATCAAGTTGATTTAAGTAAAGTTTTTAACTTCAGTAATCGTAATTAGAGGGCTTAAAACGCTCTTAAATTTCATTCTTACTTAAAAGTAGCTACATAATAGAAATATTTATAAACGAATTCTCATTTGTACAATTGGGGGAAATGCCTTATTTATGGGCCAAAGTACTTTATATTAACCTTTCAAAAAATGAGGTAAGAAAAAATGAAATTAAATAAATTAATGATTGCGATTTTTGCAATGTTCTTATTAGTTGGAACTTTTGCAAGTGCGCAAATAGATCCAACATATGAAGATTTTATCATAACTAGTTTTACAGGAGATTCTGTTGTATTACTAGGAGAAGATGGAAATTATAATATTAAAGTAATGAATAAAGGTTATGAACCTGTTTCTTTATTGATGACTAAAATGGTTGTTGACTTTGGTGATGGTACTAAAGTTAATGTTGACTTAGGAGCAATATCAAAAAACACTGTTAAAGAATTTGCTTTAAACCACAAATATGTTACTAAAGGAAATTTTGAAGTTACCGCTAAATTAGATTTTGTGGATAATAATTTAGAAACAAATGAAGCTAAATTAAGTACTGTTGTTGCTGACGAAATTTCTAAAATTGAATTAAATGTTGATTCGCTTGTTTTCGGTGATGAAAATACTGAAAGAGGAACTAATGTTACTCAAACTTTAATTATTAAAAACACTGGAACTTTAAATTTAACTAATGTCGCTTTGACATTCTCAAATACTGAATTAACTAATTTGGTTAAAGTAAATAGCATAGTGCCAACAAGTATTGGTGCAGGAACTGAAGTTTCTTTAACTTTAAGCGTTTTAATTCCTTCAAATTTAGATGGTGGAATTAGATTCGATAAAGGAGATGTTAAAGTTAGTGCAAGTAATGGAAGTGCAACTATTGAAGATTCTGCTAAGATTTATTTAGAAGCTGAAAGTGGTTTAAGTATTGACAAAATTGATATTTATGTTAATGGTGAAGATGAAGATACTTTCAAAAGTTCTGAAGATAAATATGATGAACTTAAAGAAGGAGATAAAGTTAAATTAGTTATTTTTGTTGAAAATGATCATTCAGAAGATATTGAAAATGTTTATGCTGAATTAAGTGTTGATGGAGCTTCAAATTGGGACTTTGTTGATGATGAAGAATCTGATGAAGAAGACATTGATGAAGGCGATGAATTCGAATTCGAAATTGAATTTACTCTTGATGCAGATGATTTAGACGAAGATTCAGATGATAGTGCAGAATTTACTTTAACTGTTCGAGGAGACGATTCTGAAGAGGATTATGAACACTTTGATGTTTGGACATTCACTTTAGAAATCGACAGAGAAAAAGATGAAATTACATTAACTAAAGTTGATGTTAGTTCAACAACTGTATATTGTACGGATTCTGAAATACAATTAGATGTTGATTTCAAAAACACTGGAACTAATGATCAAGATGAAGCTTGGATTGTTGTTAAAAGTACTGGATTAAATTATCAGGAAGAATTTGAACTTGAAGATTTTGACAGTATGGACTCTGATGATAAAACATTCATTATACCTATACCTTCAGATATTAAAGGTGGAACTTACACAATTGAAGTTTCTGCTTTAAATGAAGATGAAGATGTTACAGATAAAGAAATTGTTTCAATAACAGTTATTTGTTCTGTTGATGAAGATGAAGATGTTGATGATTATGTTGCACCTATTGTGGTAAATCCAAATGTGCCTTCAACACCTACTGTTTTAAATCCCGTCTATGGTGAAGATGATTTCAGATCTAGTGGATTATATTTAACTCTTTTAATCATATTAATTGTTTTAGCTCTTATTGGTGTTTTACTAATGGGCGCATTATTGGTTAAAAGAAAATAATTTTTTTTAATTTTATTTTATTATTGAGGATTAAAAATGAATAGTAAAAAAGAAGATTATAAATTTATGTGTAAGTTCATTTTATATCCTACTTTATTTGTTATAGGATTAAATGCATTAAATGAAGGCATTTACAAAATAAAGCAACATTATGATTTCAATTCAAACACTCAATTAACTCAAGATGCTCCAAAAGATTCTCTAGAAGGAATCTGTACTAAATATCAAATAAACACTGAGGATTAAAAATGAATAAAAAACATATGTTAAAAATACTTTTTCTATTGTCTATAGTTATACTTACTTTTGTTATGAGTTTAACTTC
>JAQUYS010000067.1 GCA_028691765.1 Candidatus Nanoarchaeia archaeon
AGAATTTGAAGATATTTTATATTTTCTTTTAATTAGTTTTCCTAATCTGCAATTTCTAGTGTGGTAGGTTTTTGTTTGAGTTGAACCAACAAAATCATATTTAGGTATGTTTAATTTTTTTCTTGGCTTTTCAATTGGAATGTAAACAGGTGTTTCAACAGGAACCTCTACTCTTCTTATAACTTCTTTTTCAATATAAACTGGTTTCTCAACAGAAACTTCTTTAATTACTGGTTTTTCAATAGTCTTAAGTGTATTTTTTTCAACCATTCTCAAAACCCTTGGCTCTAATAAGAAAAATAAAATTGCAGCATAAAGAATAATTGTCACAATAAGCATAATTAAATTAGTTACAAGAGTTAAATCAAATGCAACAATTATAACTGTTTCAACAATAAGAATAAAAACACCAATAAAGATTGCTAAAGGAAGATTATGAAAATTCCATAATTCTTGTTCTGTAACCTTGGGTTCAGATTCCTCAATTTTTATATAATTTTCCATAAACTAATATAATTTAATTGTTTTTAAGCTTTAGTATAAAAAAAATAAAAATTTATTCAGATGCTAAAAATGCCCACCAAGGTTTTTTAGATTTTATAACTTCTCCGGTTTCTGCATCAACTTGTGCTTGAACTTGCATTTGAGTTTTAAATAAACCCAATACTCTTGCTTGTTTTTGAGCATTAACTTCATAAGCTAATTTAGTTTGATTATTATTTCCCACTTCCTTAAGCTCAATACTACAATTATTATCTGAATTACAAACTTTCAATTGTAATCTTTCAATTGCTCTTTCTGAAGCAGTATCTGGCATAACTTTAATTTCTGCTGTTTTTCCATTAGAAAGCTTAGCTTTAAGCATAGTTTTATTTCGAGTTAAATTATGTTCTGAACCTATTTGCATATTAGATCTTGCCTCAACATTTCCCACTTTAAGCTTTAACTCATTTCCTGTACTTGTTTGAATCTGCATTTGCTTTCCTTCTGAAACCTCATAATTTCCAGATTGAACTCTTATCTGATTTTGAATTTGTAGTTGTGTATTTTCTCCTTGATTTTGAGTTTGTTGATCTGTATTTAATTGAGATCCATTATTATTTTCTGATTCTTGCTGTGAATCTGTTAAAACAGAATTTGTTAAATCATCAACTAAGTTACTATCTCCTTGTCCAGTTTTTCCTTGAGCAGCAAATACTAATGAAATAGTCATTAAAGAAACCAAGAGAACCAAAAATATTTTCTTCATGTTCTTTTACCTCCTTTCAAGTTTAAAACATTAAAATACCAATAAGCAATTATAAATTTCATTTTCTTTTTTTATCTGCATCAATTAGACCAAATATTCCTCCAACCAAAGATAATATGCCAATAACAAAACCTAATCCAATAACTCCTAAAACAATAGCAAGTATTGCTCCTGAATTAACTTTTTTTGAATTTCTCATTTTTTTAGAAGAAACCATAGACAGATAACCTAAAACAAAGAAAAGTAATGAAAAAAATAAAAATATAACTAATATATTAACAGTTCTCGATAAAAAAAATGGAGTTCCCTGATAAACAGAAATTCCTAAAATAGAAAGAAAACCAAAAAATAAAACTAAACCCGCTAATACAAAATAAATAATCCCAGTAATTTTTGTTAATAAAGAACCTATTTTACTTTTCATATTAATAAAAGGACATTTTTATTTATAAACATTTCTTAAAAATATTTTTTATGTTTTTTAAACAAACAATTAGAAAATTAAATTGTAATTCAAATAAATCAGCATAAAAAAATTACACAAATATTCAGAAAAATAGAGATTTATAAAAAATTAAAAAAAGTTATTAAAATAAAAGAAGATGGAAGTTATAAACTAAATATGGATTATTTTACATATTCTTACAAAAATAAGATGCCTTCTAAAAAATTATGTCTTCTTTTAGACGGGTCTGTGAGAAAACCAGAAGAAGAAATTACACAAAGACATAAAGATATTGCTGCTGCATTACAGTTAGTTTATGAAGATGCACTATTCAAGATTATAAATTATGTCCACAAAGAAACTAAATCTAAAAATTTAGTTATTGCAGGAGGTTGTGCATTAAATAGTGTTGCTAATGGTAAGATATTAAGAAATTCTTCGTTCAAAAATATATGGTCTCAACCCGATCCAGGTGATGGTGGAACAAGTATTGGGGCAGCACTTTTTGTTTGGAATGCACTATTTAAACAAAAAAAGAGAATATGTTCTGGACAACCCTTACTTAGGTCCCAAATATTCTGACAATGGAATAAAGAAATTTTTAAAAGACAACTCAATCAAGTTTTCAGAATTTAAAGATGAAAAAGAAATTGCCAAGTCAGTATCTAAACTGATCTTTGAAGATAATGTAATCGGGTGGTTTCAGGGTAGAATGGAATGGGGACCAAGGGCATTAGGTAGTCGAAGCATTTTATCAAATCCAACAAACCCAAAAATGCAAGAGATATTAAATTTAAAAGTTAAACATAGGGAAAAGTTTAGACCCTTTGCTCCGGTAGTTTGTGAAGATGATGCTTTGAAGTATTTTGATTGTGATACTCCTATTCCAAGACCAACAGATTTTATGTTAATGGTTTATCCAATAAAAAAAGAATGGCATAAAAAGATTCCAGCAGTCACTCATGTTGATGGAAGTGGTAGATTACAGACTATAAGGAGAAATGATAATCCTCTTTATTATGATTTAATAAAAGAATTTGGAAAATTGAGCAAGGTTCCTATTTTGATTAATACTTCTTTCAATATAAGGGGAGAGCCTATTGTATGTTCTCCAAAAGATGCTTATAGGTGTATGATGGGGACTGGTATAGATTACTTAGTTATGGGAAAATTTTTGATTAAAAGAGAAAACAATCCCAAAGATATGTGGGACAGTGAAGAGTTAGCAAAAGACTAAAATTTAATAAAAAGAGTTCGTTAAATTTATAAATAATATTAAAATTATAATAAGATGGAAGGAAATAGAAGTTTACTTGGTGAAGTTTGGGATTATTTAAAAGTCAGAAAGAAATGGTGGCTTTTACCGATAATAATTTTAATAATTTTAGCTGCTGCCTTAATCATATTTGGGCAAAGTAGTGCATTATCTCCGTTCATATATGCATTAGGATAAAAAACTATTAATATTCTCTATTATTAATATAAGGTATTAACTTTAATCTTAAGTCTCTTTCTAACATTTCTCTCATCTTTGACCCAGCAAGACCATGAATATCATACTCATCTTCTACATTAAGACAAATTATTTTATCACTAAAGGAGTTATATCTGCTTATAACTATTGCCCTCATATCTTCAGTCATTATAAAAATTCGGTCTGCTTCTTTTAAAACCTGCCTTTTTTTAAGTTCATTCTTTTTTGTATCTATTGGGAACAAGCCCATATAGCTTGTTTTTACCCCCAAACAAAATTCTTCCCCTATTTCTTCAGCGAGTCTTGCTGCAGTTGGACTTCTGTTTTGCCCGTAGTTACAAATAAATACAAGTTTCATAAGTTTATTATAATTAAGGCCTATAAAAAGTTATTATTTTATTTGATAGATTAAAAAGAATAAGTTTAAAAACAAATAAAGATTTTATTTAGCTATGGGTGTTTTATCTAGAAGCTGGGAAATTACCAAGTTAACTTTCTCAGTCATGAAAAAAGAAAAAGAACTCTTCATATTTCCTGTACTCTCAGTAATCTTTTCAATTGCTTTTTTTGTTGCGATACTTTTTCCTACAATCATTTTAGAATTAATAAGTCAACAGACAATAACCTGGGAAATAATTGACTATATCTGGATTTTTTTAACATATCTTGTATTAGCATTTATTGCAACATTTTTTAATGTTTGTGTTGTTTATACAGCTGCCTGTGCTTTTGGAAATCAAGAAGCAAGGTTCGGAAAGACAATAAAATTTGCACTCTCAAAAATTCATATAATCTTCTTTTGGAGTCTGCTTTCTGCAACTGTCGGCCTGATATTTAAGATAATTGAGGGGGTTGCTCAAAAAACAAAGGGTGTTGGAAAAATTATAATAATAATAACATCATCATTATTTAAGATGGCTTGGGGAATTTCAACAATATTTGTTATTCCAGGTCTTGTTTATCATAGTCTTAGTCCTTTTGCTGCAATTAAAAAGTCTGTTGAAGTATTAAGAAAAACATGGGGAGAAAGCTTAATTAGATATCTTAGTGTAAACCTAATTAGTTTTGTTTTTATTTTTGTTGGAACAATCTTAGGAGTTCCTATTATTATTACAGGGTTTTTTGTTTCATTTGTTGTTGGAATCTTGGCAGCGGTAGTATTTAATATATATATCTTAAGTGTGATATTAGTCTTTTCTGTTGCCAATCAAATATTTAATACAGCTCTTTATATATATGCAGAAAGTGGAGCTGTACCAAGTCCTTATAGTAATGAATTATTAAGGAACGCATTTAAAATAAGAAAATAAGATTTATTAAGGAATTTTATGAT
>JAQUYS010000068.1 GCA_028691765.1 Candidatus Nanoarchaeia archaeon
AAATTTAGAAATGGATTATTTTAAATCACAAGATGATTTGTTTGCAAAGTATTTTGAAAATTTAAATATTTATAACACTCCTTTATTTGTAGATGGTGTTTTTCATAATCCTAATTCGTTATTGGAAGAGTCTGTTGATTTGTTAAAAGGTTCTTTATTTCTTGACCATGAAGAATTACATTATGAAGTGGGTGCATATAGGTCTTTAAACGAAGTTGAAAACAAAATCATACGAAATGCTCATTTAAATCCAGACTTGTTGAAGAAGTATATTTTATTGACAAGTCAAAAAAGAACAGCCGTAGGACGTATACCCTTAGAATCCATCAATATAAAAGGATTAGATTTATTTATTGACTTTAAAGGTCCTGAAAAATTTAGAAGATTTGGGGATAAAAGAAGCTATTCTAAACAAGAAATATTTGGAAAAGAATTTTCAGTCGAAGACATTCTTTTAAATTTAAGGGTAGGGAATCCTTATGAACATCATGAAGGTTTGACCCGTTTGATTGAGACGCCATTATGTAATGCTGGAAATTGGAACCAAGGTTTAGATCCAACTACAGCTAGTGAATTAATGGGAAAAATAAGTAAAGCAATAACTGCAAAAGATTATGAAATAGAATTATCCACTGAAATTCCTGAAAATTTTCCTATTATGAAATTTTATGAAAAAACACGTGATAAAAAATATGCTGATTATCAAAGGAGATTGTGGGCAGGTAATTATTCTATGAAATATGGCTTTTATATAAATAACTTCACAATTGAAGATTTTCCTTTAATTGTTGATGGGGGGCCTACAGATATTAAGAAATATTTTACTTCTCCGAAGAAATTAGATAAATGATTTTATAGATCATTACAATTTGGAGCAAGAAGATGGTTCTTTTAAATATTGTTTAACACTTTGGGAATTTGCATTAATTCCTAGTTTTCTGAATTTATTTGCAACATCAAGTGATCTCACTCCGAAATCACATATTATTAAATAATCTTGATCTTTGGGGAACGAGTCTAATTTATCTAAAATTTGAGGATATTCTTCTTGATAATCTGCATCTATTTTTTTAGTTTGACAAAGTGAAATTATTTTTGGATTGTTTAGTTGAATTTCTTGTTCTATTATTTCTATTTCTCCTTTGAACAATAAATGGTTTTCACAAGCTTGTTGTATTTCATTTGTTAAATCTGGAAATTTATTTAATATATCTAAAGAAGGATTTGTAGATACTGGTCCTTCAGAAAGGTTACAGTATTCTTTTACTTTTTCAGAGAGATCAAATGTTTCTATTTGTCTTGCAATTTGAATGATTTCAGTTTTATCCATTCCTAATAAAGGTCTAAGAGTTAACATAGTAGATTGGCTATCTATGACTGCTAAACTTTTTAGGGTTTGACTTGATTTTTGTGATAGCGCTTCTCCTGTAACGATTGCATCATATTTGTCTTTTCCTATTTGTTGACTTATTTTGTAGAAAATTATTTTCAGAAATATTTGTCTTAAGGATGAATCAACATCGCTTTTAATTTGTTTTACAATTTCTGCGGCGTCCACAACATATAATTTAGGAACATATAATTTTGCATAATTATGAATTAAATGATTATATACTTTTGCAAGTTCTGTAAAAGGAGCATCTCCTAGGAGATTTATGTAAATGAAATCTACAGAACATCCTCTTTTTAACATTTGATATGCTGCGACTGGAGAATCAATTCCTCCTGAAAAAAGTGCGAGAACTTTTCCTGCAGTTGCTGGTGGCAAACCTCCCATTCCTTCTATGGATTCAGTGTAAATGTATGCTTCTGTTTCTCGGATTTCTACTTGGATATTTATTTGTGGATGGTTTAAATTTACTCCGTTACTAAATGGTTCTAATTCCTTTCCCAGATTCATCGAGAAATCCATTGAACTGAAAGCATGTTTACCAACTCTTCTTGTTGTTATTCTAAATGTTTTATTTTGTATTAAAGGTTTGGTTAGGCTAATTATGTAGTTTCTTAGATCTTCTTCTTGTTGAAATTTATGAAAATGTGCTAATGAAAAACTTTGTATTCCTGGAATTTTTTGAAGTATTGAAATTACATTTTTATCTATTTCTTCATCAAATAATAATATGAATCTTTTACCATATGATTTTATTTTTACATCTTTATAACTTTTTAAGGAATCTTTTATAGCTTGTATGTATTTTTTTTCAAAGAAAGCTCTACTTTTATCGCTTTTTAGTGCAACTTCTCCATACCTTAAAATGATGCTGTTAAACTCCATTTTTAAACAAATAAGAGTTTATTTATAAACTTAATCGAAGATCTTATTTCGTTTTTGATAGAAATATGTGATGATTAAAACCACCAAATAACTCACAATGGATGTAATCAACGCTAAAATAGTTATGCCTAACAAGAATGTTTTTGAGTAATGAAAAAATAATTGATATATTGTTGGTTCGAATAGAATATGTTCATCTAAAATGAATTGTCCTATTTTAAAGGCAAGACTGTATGTTATTGGAGTTAACAAAGGGTTCCAAAATAAAATCCCTCCGAAAAGAGCTAATTTGTTTATTGTTTTTGAGAAATAGGAAATAAGAACTCCTAAAAGGATGTTAAGGCCTGGTGTTGGCATTGTTGAGATGAATGTTCCAATTGCAAACCCTGAAGCTATTGAATGTGGCGTTTGTTTTATTTTTATGATTTCTTCTAAGTAATTCTTTATTTTTCTTAGGAGTTTGGTTATAAAATTCACAATGTTTTGTTTCTGTAGAAGTATATAAAGTTTTGTTTAAAAAAATAAAAAAACAATTAATTTTTCCAGATTCCGTGGATGTTGCAAAGAATTCTTGCTTTAAGATTTTTTTTATTTTCTGGATTGCAAAATTCTGCTTCAGGTTTATCTGTTGGTTTTAGTCTTTTTCCAATTATTGTTCCGTCTGGCGAAATTAATTGAATTAATTCAATGTAATGTTTTTCTTCCATCGGATGCGGTATTGAACCCACTTTTACAATAACTTTATTTTCTTTATATTCAATTACTGGAACGTGCTTTTCTTTTCCTTCGTCAGATGTTTTTTCTTCTAACAAATTCATTGGTTGTCCGCAACAAACTAACTCTCCTGGACCTGCTTCAACTACAGACACGAGATTTCCACAGATTTCACATTTATAAAATTTATTTAATTCTGCCATTTTTAAAACTCCAAATTTGCCGGTTCGTAATATTCTTTTGGATGTTTACAAGATGGACATTTTTCTGGAGGTTCTTCTCCTTCATGAATGTAACCACATTTAGAACACTTCCATTTTATTGGTTGGTCTCTTTTGTAAACTGTTCCTTTTTCAACTAGTTCTAAAAGTTTTCTGAATCTTTCTTCGTGGTGTTTTTCTACTTGGGCGATTTCATCGAAAAGTTTTGCTACGTCTTCTCTTCCTTCTTCCCTTGCTTCTTTAGCCATTCTTGGATACATTTCTGCTTCTTCGTGATGTTCTCCATCCATTGCAGCACGTAAATTCTTTTTTGTATCTCCTAATTCGCCTAGAAATTTGAATTCATCTTTTGCGTGTTGAAGTTCGTTTTCAGCAGTTTCTTCAAAAAGTTTTGCAATATAATGATATCCTTCGTTTCTTGCAATTTTTGCATAGTATGTATATTTGTTTCTCGCTTGTGCTTCGCCAGCGAATGCTTGTTTTAGATTTTCTATTGTTTTACTCATTTTATTTCCTCCGTTAATAAGTTCCACATTTTTCCAGTAGAACCAAATTTTCGTTTTTTGATTTATTTCTAAAGACTGTTAGTAAGTACGTTATGTCTTCGTTGTTAACATAATTAAACATTTGATTATAGGTTTGAGATTTTTCTAACTCTTTATTTTTAGCTAATTGACATGCAACATCTAAATTTAAAGGAGCGGATATTTTTAAGCCCCATTCATTTTCTGGAAAGGTTACGTTGTATTTTTGAAATAGTATTTTTAGAGAGTCTATATTGTTTTGGGTCGATAGTTTTAATTTTGTGAATGGGCTGACTTCTCCAAACTCAATAACTATTTTATTGTATAATTCGTATGATTTGTATTCTTCATGAAGTATGAAGTTGTAAGTTTCTGCTTCTTCTTGTGTTAGTTCCTCGAAGGGTAGGGATGTGATGAATGCGGAATCGTCTTGTGTGGATGGTTGTGTATTGTTTGAACTACATGATGTTAATATGAGTGCAAACATTAAAGCGATTATAATTAATTTATTCATTTTGAATTTCTCCATGATCACATATTTTGTTTTGATTGGTGTCTTGATAGAGGGGGCATTTGCCAGGATATGCGCAACTATCTCCTCTAGGACATGTAGTTGTTACTGTTTGTGATTCAGTTTGCACTTGATTTGTGCAAGACGTTAACAAAAGTAAGAGTATCAAGAATATTAATATTTTCATTTT
>JAQUYS010000069.1:0-2957 GCA_028691765.1 Candidatus Nanoarchaeia archaeon
ATACTTCAGTTATAGTTTTATCTAAACTTTCAGGTACTTCGTTCCAACTAATACAACTTTATCTGTAACTAAGATATATAAACCAACTAGACCTGATCCTCGTATATTCATTTTAACTGCATGCATTATAAGAGAACCCCCTATTCATTTAAAAACATAACTATAAAACTAGTAATTTTTAATCTCTATAGGTCCAAAATGTTCTTTTTGTAGAAGTTCTAATTTTCTTTGATTTTCTAAGTGTAGAAGAGGAATAAATGTGTAAACTTTACTTTGTTTATCATTTGAAGACAATAAATCCTCAAATTTAATGCTTTGTATGCTACTTTTTGAAAGCATAGTTGAAATTTGTTTATGTAGAACGTCCATTGTTTTTCCAAGTTCGAAAAAATCATGTGGTGCACTTGCTTCAACTTCCAAATCCCTTTGACCAAATAATATTTTCTTTCTTTGTTTAACTAAATCAGTTTCTAGAGCTTTTTCTAAAGCATCGACTAAATCAAATACAGAAACCTTTCTTTCTCTTGGTTGAGGAGTTCTAGGAACTAATTTTTTTTGATCATTTAAGAAAGAACTTAAATTAGTCTGCTCAAATTCAAATCCATTGTTTTCATCCATTTGTTCTTCAGGAGGCGACATAAGCAATCGTTCAAAGTTAGCCATATCTTCTCCAACTAAGCGATCGCTCTTTAATTTTAATAATAAACTCGATGCTAAAACAATTTTCCCACCAATTCTAAAATCCATTTGAGTTAATTTTTTCAAATTCTCTAAAAATCTTTCTGCTAATAAAGTAATATTTACATCCCATGGATTCATGTGTTCATTTTTAACTAAATCATAAATCATTTCTTTCCAAGATAAATCATCTTCTTTCAAAACAATATCAAAAATACGTTCTTCAGTTGTTCTAGAAGGTATAGTGTCTGATTCCGGTAAAAAAACTTCTGTAGGACTCATTTTGTTATTCTTAAACACAAGGTTCTCATATTTAAATGTATCTTTTTAGTATACTGAGATAAATTAAGCTATCTTTGTATAATATAAAAAATGGTGGGCCCACCCGGAAATTCGACGACAGTCGAATGCAGGAAAACATTCGTTTGACGCTCTCGAACCGGGGATCAATGCCTGACTTAACAGTGTACTGCATTCGGTAAGCCGAATGCCGTTGTCTGCTTGTAAGGGCACTGTCATAGCCACTAGACCATGAGCCCATAGAACAAGCGGGGAGTTTGATTGTTTTATAAAGTTTTCTTTCATTGAACGTTCTGCGATAGCTTTATAAACCGCCATAAACTTCTCAAAATACTTCTTATATAATCAAAGAGGGTAAATTTAAAATGGATAATATTAATAATTCAAGACCATTAGATGCGTTAAACAAATCTAGAAACAAACGCGTAATAGTAGAGCTAAAGAGTGGAAAAGAGTATGTAGGCGAATTAAATGCTTTTGATATTCACATAAACACTGTTCTTGAGAACGTTGAAGAAATTGAAAACGGTCAAGTAAAAAGAAAGTTAGGAACAGTATTCATAAGAGGAGACACAATTACAATAATTTCTCCACAATAGGTGATTTAAATGGGTACAGGAACAGCAGCATTTGGAAAACATTCAGGCAAGAAAACTCACATAATTTGTAGAAGATGTGGTGAACATACATATCATATAGGCGATAAAACTTGTTCTTCATGTGGTTTTGGGAAATCAGCTAAGTTGAGATCTTATGCTTGGCAGAAAAAATAAATTTTTATTTCTATTTCTTTTTATCAAAAGTCCGTTATTCTATTCTTTGAGTTACTCAAGCTTTGCTTTCATAACCTTCGTCACTTCATTCCTTAGGTTTCTTCGAAACTCCATCACTCCGTTCTTTGAGTTACTCAAGCTTTGCTTTCGTAACCTTTCCTCACTACGTTCGTCACCTTTTTATCAAAAGTCCGTTATTCTATTCCTTGAGTTACTCAAGCTTTGCTTTCGTAACCTTTTTAAACTATCTAATCTAAAATTTGTACAGAGGTCGTAGATTATGCACACTAAAAATTTTTTACCAATTTTGACTTTTGTACTTATTGTTGTTGTAAGTCTGTTGTATGCTGCTAATAGAACGGAATCTAATTTTGAGAACAATATGTCTGCATCTGCAATAATGCTGACAGACATACAAATTTCAGCATGTAATGCTGCTCAAGTTGGAGGAACGTGTAAAACAAAACTTCCTGAACTTAATTTAGTTCAACCTAAGGATTGTTGTAGATTGTTGGGGAAGTGTTGCTAAAGGTGATTTTATGAAAAAAGGAGATAATTTAATTATAATAACAATCATAGGTGTTCTTGTTCTGTTAATAATAACTGTTAATACAATGAATATTGGAAATATGGAGAACTTACCTATAGGTGAAGATGGCAATGTGCTTGAAGAAGATTCTTCAATTCAAATAGATGAAGAAGATAATGTCGATAATCAAAATTTACCGGGTAGACGACCGATAACTACTCCCACTTCAAATACGGAAGAATTAATTTCTGGTGAAGATGAATCAGATGTTTCAGAATATTTAGAAGATGAAGCAAATGAGTTGTTAGAAAGTCAAGATGTAGCCTATGCGTTGCCTCCTAACACAAAAACGTTTAAACCAGTTAGACCTGCGAGACTAACTTCATTTTATCCTCCAAGTGATGGTTGTGTTGCAAGTACATGTGATTCAAATTGTAAAACAGATGGATTTTATGAAGGAAGTTGTTTAGATGATGTTTGTTTTTGTTTAAATAAATTAGATGAAGAAATTTGTTCTCAGGATTCTTGTACTGAAGAATGTGCTGGTTCTGGAGTTTGTACTGCAGACGGATGTGTTTGTAGCGGAAAATTGGAAACAGTTAGATGTAGATCTTTTGGAAATGCAGAAATTGAAAATGCAGGAACTGTTGTATATTACTATGAACTTTCCCATGCAG
>JAQUYS010000069.1:3057-4337 GCA_028691765.1 Candidatus Nanoarchaeia archaeon
GGAGTTTGTACTGCAGACGGATGTGTTTGTAGCGGAAAATTGGAAACAGTTAGATGTAGATCTTTTGGAAATGCAGAAATTGAAAATGCAGGAACTGTTGTATATTACTATGAACTTTCCCATGCAGGGTTAGTACGAGAACCTCTTTGTTCAAATTATATGTATTTAGATAACGTTGTTTGTAAACAAAACAGTGCACAAGTTCTTAGATTGAGAAGAAATTTAGATGGATCAATAAGTAACGAATATACTGAAGATTATTTACAAACATTAATTACTGAATTAAATAAAAATGATTGTTCTGCAAAAATTTGTGATAAAGTGTATCAAAAAGGATTTTGTGTTATTGATGGATGTGAATGTAAACCTTATGTTGACAAAGCATTTATACAAGAAGCAGTAAATAGATTTTTAATCGATCCGAATACCGCTATAACTGATGCAGACATAGAAATTTTAATTTCTTTAAGCGAGAGAATCGATGCAAATGAGTTAATCTTTACTTCAGTTGAAGAAACTCAATTTGAAAACGCTATTCTTGCAGTTAAAGCAGAAATGGAAAATCCAAATAGTTTACAAATAAACTACGATCTGTTATATTAGTTTTTTTCTTTTTCTTTTTCTAATACCGTAAAGCTTTTAAAGGGCTATAAATGAATATTTTTCATGATTAAAGCATTTAAAATATTCGCGAATAAATTCTTCAATTTCTTTAAAAAGAAGAAGGAAATCAAACTAGGCCTTTATGGTCCTCCAAATGGTGGAAAAACAACGCTCGCTAATTTAATTTGTCAAGATTGGATTGGAGAAGATATGGGTACAGTTAGTAACATTGCTCATGAAACTCGAGAAATTCACATTAAAGAACAAATTATAATCAAATCCAAAGATGGACGAGAATTAAAATTTAATTTAATAGATACTCCAGGAATTGCAACAAAAATCGATTACGAAGATTTTATGCGTGAAGGTTTAACTGAAAAAGATTCTAAAGAACGAGCAAAAGAAGCTACAAAAGGTATAATTAGTTCAATAAAATGGTTAGATGATATGGATGCAGTTATCGTTGTATTAGATTCAACTTTGGATCCCTATTCTCAAGTTAACATAACTATTATCGGAAACTTAGAAGCTAGAAAAATTCCCGTATTAATTGTTGCAAATAAAATCGATCTTAAAAAAGCAGATTTAAAACAAATACAATCAGCATTTCCACAATACAAAGTTCAAGGAATTAGTGCTAAAAAACGTACAAATGTAGAAGAATTTTATGATTCTTT
>JAQUYS010000070.1 GCA_028691765.1 Candidatus Nanoarchaeia archaeon
AAGTAAAGAATTTTTCATATTCTAAATTCTTTTCTAAATTTAATACTACAAGGTTTTCAAACTCGCTCTTCCCGAACTGTTCGATAAGGTAAGTCTTACCTATCTGCCTTGCCCCTCTAAGCAGGAGTGGTTTTCTTCCTTCTTCACTCTTCCATTCGAGCAAAGTTCTGTAAATATCCCTTTTTATCATTTTTGCCTCATTTTTGTCAATATCCAAGGATAATATAATGATATTATTGACAAAATCCAAGGATATTTTTCGCTATTTTATGATATTTTCCAAGGACACTTATTTTCTAAACCTCATTCTGCTGAAAAGCGACTCGCTGTTTATGCTTTTAAGTTTGTCGAAGTCAGCGAACTGAAGTACCGCCATCCAAACTATCCAGGTTAAGAACAGCCATGCTGCTAAAATGAACACAAATAGTATTACAGGCACATGATATTCCATCACACCGGTGAATTTATTGTAAATGATAGTGTAAAGTATCATGAACGGCAGCAGAGGAAGAAAGGCTATAAGAAATTTTCTTAGAACGGTTTTCAAAACTTTATTTACAAATTCTTTTCTCGATAGCCCGGAAGTAGTATATAGAAAAGTTATTTTATCTTTGTTTCCGATAGTCAAAGAAAGATAACTACCTGCTATAAGAGGAATTACGCTTAAGAATGGTATCATACCTTCATGATCAATTATAAGGCCGAACACTATTGCCGCTATCCATGGATACTGCAAATAGATCAGCGGGTGATATACTCCGAAAATGGTAATTTCAAAAAGCTCCCTGTATTTATCACTGCTCTTTTCTGAATGCGTGATCCTTTTTCTCAGAGATTTTTCTGGCATACTTTCAAAGTACTTCTCTATTGACCTTATCGTATTCTCAAATCCATTTTCTGAAGATTCTTTCAGGTTGAAATTTATATAATTCCTTCGGAAGCTAACAGCCTGATAGATTATAACCGCTGCGAATCCGGCATAGAACAAAGTAGCTGATCGAGGATATTTATCCTGAATTGCAGGAAGTGCAAAGATTCCGATCAAGCCAAATATGTGAAACAATATCTTAACAATTATGTACTTACGGCTTCTATAAACCGAAACAGAATCAAAGAAAAAAGCTGTTACAATTAACGAAAGGATGCACAGATTCAGGAAAACCAGAAATGATATTAGTTTAAGTTCTTTCAATCCGCCTGCAATGAAAACGAACCAGGCAAAATAAAAAGATAGATGCAACAGACTGTAATTCATTATCTTGTTTCTGATCTCGGGTACAGAATGGAAAATCGGAGTATTCAAAGACAACTTCAAACATAAAATCAGAATAATATAATTCAATATACAGGCAATACCAAACAGGTTAACGAAAACCAGCACAAAAACTGAATCGACTTTTCCGAATAAAATATATGCTTCCGAGTCAAAAACTTTCATCAGAATAGTAAAAATTACAATTGTCAGATATATCAGCATCCCCAGCGGCATCGTTCTGTAGTTGAATCTGAATATCTTTATATATTCTTTCATTTCATGCTCCTGACTCATTATACTCAAATGTATTATTTTTTGATTTATTCTGTTTCCATTTAATATATATCAGCAGATATCCGCAAATTATACATCCTGCTGGTAAAACCGCGTGTAATAAAATATTGAAATCATTGGAATTTTTATAAAACAGTCTATATTCCATAATTGTAAGTGACAGGATAATATAAGTCATCAACCTTGTATTATACCATAACGCGGTATATAATATATCTTTTTCAAATCCTTTGCGATCCTTTTTGTTCATTAAAAACAGATTTTCGATAGTGTCCTTTTTATCAAACGCCTTAGAAACTACTAAAGGAACAGTCAGAATTAACAAACCGATCCCATAGGAGCTGTTAATGGTGCCCAGAATATTAAATAAAAAGCCTGTTATAAAATTCGTAGCGTAGTAAACTACAATAAGTAAAATAATACTGCCTGTGTATTTATACAGGGAGTATTGATACAGTCTTGCATAATTGAAACGTCTTGGATCTAACGATATTCTGGAAAGAGCTTTCTTCATATCTTTTTCTTTCCAGCTTGATCCGAATACTTCTTCAAAATCTCCGTAAAAGAAACGCTTTACACCCTTATCAAAATTTTCTTCCTCTTCTTTGTAATTTCTGAAATTTTCTATAAAATTTCTGAACTGAATAATCCAAATAAGCACTGTATAACCGAAAATAATTGCCAACTTGAATTCATTAAATATAGAACTTAAATACGGTGCCCAAAGAATACCGAACTGAAATACAATCTTCAGTATGATATACTTTTTTGAATTATAAATATATTTAAATCCCCACACAATGATAAGAAACAGTGATATCACCCATGAATAAACAAACATATAAAATATCACTTCTTTCAATCCTGAGATATTCGCTATAAAGATTGACCATACTATAAAAATTCCCAAAAGAGAACCTTTATAAAAAAGTATTTTAGCTCTGATGTCCGGAGTCAAAACAAACAGATCGGATTTCAATGCCGACCTCAACTGATATATAATGCCCAGCGGTACGATTATATGTACCATAGTAAAAATCAATATCGCAGGGATATCGAGAGCGGGCTCTGATATTTTTAACAAACTGGTATCGAAATCTTTGTATAACAATTTATAAAATGTTAGCAGAATTATGAGCAATATCGGAAAAATAAACTTTATCCCGTATTTCTTCAGATCGTTAATGAACATTTGTTTATATACCTGCATTTCACTCTCCCGGATTATTTATTCAGTTCAATGAAAATATCTTCAAGATTCATTTTTTCGCTGTACTGCTCCTTCAAGTCAGAAAGGCTTCCTTTATATTTAATTTCATTATCTTTCAATAAAGCTACATCCGCAGCGATCCTTTCAAGGTCGGAAGTGATATGCGTGGAGAACAGCATCGTACTGCCTGAATCAAGATTTAAGTCTATCAGTTCTTTTATGAAAGTCCTACGGGCGATAGGATCGAGGCTTGCGACGGGCTCATCGAAAATATACAGTTCGGGATCATGCCCCATGGCCGCGACTATAGCAACCTTCTGCTTCTCCCCTTCCGACAGGTCTCTGAAACGGGCATCAGGATCAATACTCCATTCTTTGACCAGCTTTGATATCTTATCTTTGTTCCAGATATTGTAAAAAGCTCCGATGTAATCAAGGAGGTCTTTAACTCTCATCCAGCCACTGAACATATCCGTTTTCTGAGGCACATAACCGATCCTGTGCTTCACTTCGCCGGGGAGGTCCCATGAATCCTCACCGAAGACGGTCGCTTTTCCTGAATCGAGCTTTAATAATCCGAGAAGAGCTTTTATCATAGTGGTCTTTCCTGCTCCGTTCTTTCCGATCAATCCCATGATAGTTCCTTTGCGGATCGTGAGGTCGATGTCTTTTAATACCTGCTTGTTCCTGTAACTTTTACTGACTTTATCAAGCCTGATCACAACATCATTATTTTCCATCTTTATTCTCCATGATTTTTGATAACAGTTCAATGACCCTATCCCTTGAAAGATCGAGCTGCTTTGCCTGATCCGCGATCTCTTCAAGCCCGGGTTTGATGATCTCTATTCTTTCTTTTAATGTCTTGCTTGATTTGATATCGGTAGAAACGACCATCCCGAGGCCTCGTCTTCTTTCGAGAATATTCGAGTTCTCAAGCATACTGTAAGCTTTAGATACTGTCATCGGATTAACCTGGAAATACATTGCTACACGCCTGACCGACGGCAATTCATCACCCGGAGACAGATTTCCGCTCGCCACGAGCCGTTCGACCTGATCGACGATCTGCTTATATATAGGAACACCCGAACTCGGCTGGATCTGGAATATTATTTCATTATTGTCGTCCATACTCTTCCCTATTTAAATTTCACCGGCAGCGAACCGCATTAGTGTATCAGTAATGTAATACACTAAAATTAAAAAGTCAAGCGATTATTTTTTATCATAGCGACTTTTCGATTTTTGTTTTATATTTAGAAGTTTGAAATTTAACTGCGGATGCCATGAGAAAACGGCTAAGAAAGATCACTGACAACAATGTCCACCTCGCTTTTATCTTTACGGGACTCCAGGGTTTCGGGCGCGGCGTATGGATGGGAAAC